>JACSRF010000001.1 GCA_014879875.1 Anaerolinea sp. | reverse complement strand
GAAATTTTTTCAAAATAGTCAATTGGGGCAACCGCATTTTGATTGGCCTCATCGCCCTCGTCCTGGTTGGCGGCGGCGGTTTTGTGATGTGGAACGAACGGCGCCTGCGTCAAAACGTCATCCCCACGACAGAAACCGTCCTGGCCGAGCAGCAGCAAAAATACCCGGAATATCCGCCGCAAGTGATCGCCCTGCTGCCCCGGCTGGCTGCTCTGTCCCCTGAAGCCTTGCAGAACCTCTACCAATTCCTGGCCGACCCTGCCAGAGCACAACTTCTCCTGCGCGATCTGGCCCGCTTACAGCCCGATCTCATCCAGCAAGTACGCGACCTGGATCGAGAATCCCAGGTCCTCCTGCTAACCCTCGCCAGCAACGGCAATTGATCCACAACAACCAACACCTATCAACTGGAGATGAACTCATGGATTGGTTAAAAGAACAGTTTCAAAAAGAAGAATGGTCGCCCTACGTGGCTGGCGCTTTATTGGGCATCGTCGGCATCCTGGGCGTCTGGCTCAGCGACAGCCTGCTGGGCGCATCGGGCGCGTTTGAAAACCTGGCCGGCGCCATCGGCCAGACCGTCGCTCCGCAGTTATTCGATAACTTATATTTCAACTACGTCATGCGACCAGAAATTACCTGGTCGGGCTTCTTGCTCATAGGCATCTTCTTTGGCGGCATGGTAGGCGCATTATCCAGCCGCACCTGGAAGCTGCGTATGAACTCCGACGAGCAGTGGAAACAGGTGTTTGGTCCCAGTTGGCGCAAGCGCTGGCTGTTGGCCTTCCTGGGAGCCATTGTTTTGGAGATAGGCGCGGGCATTGCCGGAGGCTGCACCAGCGGATTAGCCATCTCTGGGGGGATGTTGCTGGCGCCGGCCGCTTTCATTTTCATTGGCGCTATGTTTGCCTCCGGCATTGCCACCGCCTGGTTTGTTTACGGTAGGAGATACTAATCATGAACACTATCCTGGCTTTGATTCTGGGCGTTTTCTTTGGCCTCTCGCTGCAAAAAGCAGGGCTGACCAAATATAACAAAATCGTCAACGTCTTCCGCTTCACCGATATGGTCGTGCTCAAGTTCATGATGACCGCCCTCATTGTCGCCATGACCGGGCTGTACGCTCTGAAATGGGCGGGCGTGATCGTTTTCCCCAGCGTACCGGCAACCTACATTGCCGGGAACATTATTGGCGGCCTGATTTTTGGTATGGGTATGGCTTTTAGCGGTTACTGTCCGGGCACGTGCGTCGCCGGGTCCGGCGAAGGCAAGCTCGATTATCTCGTTCCTGGTTTATTGGGTTTCACCACGGGCGCGGCCATTTATGGCCTGCTGTATCCGCAAATTTTCCCGAAGATCTCGGCCATTGCTAACTATGGCGCAGCCATCATTCCTAACCTGTGGAATGTCAGTGCGGCGTTGGTCATCACCTTCTTTACCCTGCTCAGTCTGCTGCTGTTCTACCTGATTGACCGCAGTCACATGCAGCGGCGAGATAAGAT
>JACSRF010000674.1 GCA_014879875.1 Anaerolinea sp. | reverse complement strand
GAACAAGGATGTTCGGACTACAGATTTTCATTCATCACTTCACTGCGCTCAGTGCAGGCTGTGGTGCGCCACTGTTCATGAAGTCTTCCAGGGAAATTACACCAGATCAAAGGTGTTGAAGTTGTGGGCGGGTTCACCCACCTTTTTGAGGTTGAGGTTGACGGTGATGACTGTGCCCTGGTTGACGGCCGTCTTGATTTTCAATGACCCGCCTAACAACTCCACCCGTTCACGCATACTGATCAATCCCAGGCCGCCGCTGTCATCGGAATGGACAATATCGAAGCCACGGCCGTTGTCGGCAATGCACAACTGCACCCAGTTTTCGTTTTGCGCAATGGAAACGGTCACTTCACCGGCAACGGCATGTTTCAGGGCATTGTTTAAGGCCTCTTGGGTAATGTGATAGAGGGCCTCCTCGACATGCGCCGGAATGTTGAGGTGATCATGCGCTTGTAGGGACGCCTGAATGCCGGTACGGCGTTCGACGCCATCGAGCCGTTGTTGAATGGCGCGGATTAACCCGGCCTGTTCGAGGATGGACGGCCGTAAATTATGCACGAGCAAACGCATTTCACGCAGCGCTTGCTGCGCTGTGTCGCCTAGCCGGGTTGCATATTCGGCGCACATGGCAAAATTTTCATCGGCGGCAAAACGGCGGTTAGCTTCGGCAAAGAGGGTGATGCTGTAGAGGGATTGGGTGACGGCATCGTGCAGTTCACGTGCCAGCCGGTTACGCTCTTCCAAGACGAGAAGCTGTTCGTTTTCTTTACGCAGGCGGGCATTTTCGATTGCCGTGCCGATTTGATCGGCTACCGAATCAAGGAGGGCAATGTCTTCATGGACAAACGGCCGTTTACGGGTACGAAACACGCTGAGCACCCCCACAACCCGCCCTTTGGCGTTCATTTGCAAGCCGGCATAAGCGTGCAGGCCGCTTTGCGCCATGACGGGGTGCGCCTCCGGGTTGTTGGCGACGTCCTTGAGCACTAGCGGCGTCCAATCGCGCACCAGTTTGCCGGATAAGTAGCTTTGGGCAGCGGTGATTTGTAAGGCTCTGGCGACGGCCACGGGCAAATTTTGATGCACGGCCAGGTGCAGAAATTCGCTGCTGCTGTCTAACAGTTGGATCATACCGGCCTGGGACTGGACGGCCGTTAACACGCGCGCTAATGATTTGTCTAAAATTTCACGCAGTTCGGCCGGTTCCGCCGCCAGGGTCATCACGTCATACAACGCCGATAGTTTGCGTGTGCGGTCGGCGACATGCCGTTCCAACAATTGCTGTGTCAATACGCGGTCGGTAACATCGGTGGCGATCAGCGAAAAGCCGGTAATGCCAACTTCGGTGATGACCGGCGTAAACGTGGTGTTCCAATAATAGATGGTGTCTTGACTGACCAGGCGCAGGGCGTCTTGCGCCATCGTTTTACCGGCTAGAGCTTGTTGGGCATAAGGGATAATGAGATCTACGGCATCTGGCAGCAGGTTGGTTAATGATAAACCAGGGGTGATTTCTTCGAGGGAAGGGGTAAGCGCCTCAATATAATCAGCCCACGTTGGGTTGAATCGCTGCAAAACAAGTTGGTTGTCAAAGATAGCAATACCCATCGGCATGCGATGAGAAAACACGTCAACCAAATTACCCATCATATCCATGAGGGTATTATTACGTTATCGTCAGGGGATGACAAGTGGGTCAGGCGTGCAGGTCACTTTTGTAGGACCGGTTTTGTTGATCGTAACGATATTGCTCTTCTTCGTCAGCGTAAGCCCAGTCTAATCTAATGGGATCTAGTTTGACCACTTCCGAAATTTCGCCACATTCGCGGCAGGTAACCAATTGTCCCAGGCGTGGCGCCACCTGAAAGCGAATGCGCGTATCACATTCAGGGCAAAAAGCGATTAACGGGTGGGCAGGTGAATCCGTCATGGCGATCCTGAAGGAGGACGTATTGCGTATCCAGAGAGCGTGACGCCAGAGCGTGACGCCAGAGCGTTACGCAATACGCCCTACGGCTTTGTCAAAGCTGGAGGCTAATCCTCGTCGTCTTCGTCGTAATCGTAGTCGTCATCTTCCTCGTAATCGTCCTCATCATCCTCGTCATAATCGTAGTCGTCGTCTTCACTGTGATCGTAATCATCATCTTCAAATGCCCAATCCAGTTCTAATGGGTCAAGGCTGATGATTTCAAGCCTGGCGTCGCAGCTTGTGCATTCAATGATTTGTTCAAATTTCAACGCGGTTGTAAATGTCAGGGTTGCACCACAAGCAGGACACTTGGCCTGTTTCTTGGTAGTTGGCTGAACCATATTGTTCTCCTTCAGTTAAATTCCTGTTTTTTTTGTAACCGTTCAGGCCCGGCAGGTTTTTTACCAGTCCAATTTGAAACTTTACGGGTCAAAAACCAGTCAGGTCTCCTTGTAAATTGGTTCAAGTTTTGCAGATTGCACCAATTTTACCTATGATGGGTATTGTAATCAGGCGATCAGGGGGGGGAATCGGCGCAATGACGGAGGTTAATCTATGACAAATGACTTAGTACCGATGCGCCGTAATCGGTCATCTGATGACCGATTACGGCGCACCGATTACTTATCTCCGCGCTACTCTGTTAACACCTGGGCGTCGGTTTCGTGCCACTGCACGTTTACGGGTTCGCCAAGACGCAGCGGGCCATCTCCATTGAGATTGCGCGCCAGGGCAATAAGCGAGGCGCCGTTGTCCAGGCGCACTGTGTAGCGCGTATCGGTGCCGAGATACATGATGTGATGGACGGTGGCTGGCAAATGGGCGGATGGGCTGACTGAGGAACGGCCGTTACGTTTTTCTGGTCGCCATAGATGCACTTTTTCGGGGCGGATGACCAGGGTAACGGCCTGCCCCACGTCGAGCGGCTTGTCAGCAGCCGCCCAAATGGTATTGGCAGCGACGGCCAGGCGCACACGCTGATTTTCCAGGGCAGACACTTCACCACGCAGGAAATTGGTCTCGCCAATAAAATCGGCGACAAAGCGATTGGCGGGCCGGTTGTAAATGGTGGCCGGATCGGCTACTTGCTCCACACGGCCGTCGTTCATCACCGCAATGCGATCCGACATCGCCAACGCCTCTTCCTGATCATGCGTCACATAGATGAACGTAATGCCCACCTGGTCTTGCAAATTTTTCAGTTCGGCGCGCATGGCCTGGCGCAGTTTTAGATCGAGGGCGCTTAAGGGTTCATCAAGCAGCAAGAGGGCGGGGCGGTTCACCAAAGCGCGCGCCAATGCCACCCGCTGCTGCATTCCCCCAGAAAGTTCACTGGGGCGCGCCTGGGCGATATCCGGCAGCCGCACCAGTTCCAGCGCTTCTTGCACGCGCCGCTCCCGTTCCTGGCGCGGGATATGCTTCACCGCCATGCCAAAGGCGACATTTTGCGCCACTGTCATGTGGGGAAAGAGGGCGTAATTTTGGAAAACAGTATTGACGGGACGTTTATGGGGAGGGGTATGGGTGATGGGCTGCCCTTGTAGCAGAAGTTCCCCGCTGCTCGGCTGCTCAAACCCGGCAATAATACGCAGCGTGGTGGTTTTGCCGCACCCGCTGGCGCCCAATAATGTAAAGAATTCTCCCGCTTCGATCTGTAAATTGACCTGTTTGACGGCCGTTACCTCGCGGTTGTTTTGGCGGCGCGGCGGGAAAATCTTGGTCACATCGCGTAGTTCTACTGCATAGTCAGACATCATCTTCAACTCCCACGTGTAATGTGAAGCCTTCACTCCATTGTCGTACTTCGGCTAATGAGAAACCTGTGAACACTTTCATGGTGTCGTTTCCTTGGGGCGGCGTGCGTTGGTATCCACGCCCGACGCACACGCCCCGACGCTAATTCGTCATTCTCCTCAACTTCTCGATAATCACAACAATGAGTATAGACAAAATCATCATGATGGCGGCCAGCGTTACCACCAACGGCAGGCGCGAGGGAAACCGTAGCTGTGAATAGAGGTAGATAGGCAAGGTGGTCTGGCTGCCTACCAGGAAAAAAGTGACGGCAAATTCATCAAACGAGGTGGTGAATGAGGATAAAAAGGCTGCGCCTAACGCCGGCGCAGACATGGGCAGCGTCACCCGCCACATTGTATTCCAATAATCAGCGCCCAAATCCATCGCCGCTTCCTCGACGTGTGGCTCAAAGCCGGCCAGGCGCGCGGCGACAATGAGCATGGTGTAGGGCACATTGAGAATGACGTGCCCAATGCCCACCGTCCATAAGGTGAGGGGAATGCCCACCCGCGCAAAGACGATGAGCATGGCGACGCCCATGACGACGGCCGGAATAACCATCGGCATGGCGGCGACAGAAAGGAACAACGACTTGCCGGGAAAGTCGAAGCGGACAACGCCAATGGCGGCCATCGTCCCCAGCACGGTTGCTACCAGGGAGGAGAGGACGCCCACCAGGAGGCTATTGGTAACGGCCGTTACCAGTTCCTTGCTTTCGGCCAGCGCCGCGTACCATTTGAAGGTAAACCCTTTTAAGGGAAACGTCAGCGTAGCGGAGTCATTGAAGGAAAACAGGATCAGCAGCACAATGGGCAGGTACATGAACAGCGTGAACAGCCCAAAGTAGAGCGCCCCTAAGGAAAAACTGCGTCGTTGCAAGAAGGATGATACGGCCGTCATGCTTGCAGCACCTCGTCGGAACGGCGGAATAACAGGAACATGGGCAGCAGCGCCACCAACATCACCAGGCTCATTAATGAACCAAGCGGCCAATTCAGGGCGCGCACAAATTGGTCTTGAATCAGGTTGCCGTACATGATGCCGTTGACCCCGCCCACCAGCAGCGGCGTGACGTATTCGCCCAGCGTGGGAATGAAAACAGAGAGAAAGCCGGCAATGACGCCGGGCAGGCTCAAGGGCAAGGTGACGCGCAGAAAGCTGTACCAGGGAGGGCTGCCCAAATCGGCGGCCGCTTCCAGCAGCCGTTTGTCAATGCGCTCCAGGGCGGCAAAGATGGGCAGCGCCACAAAAGGGACCCAGACGTAAACCAGGGTGACGATAACGGCCGTCTGGCTAAACAACAAAATCGGCGATGGCGTATCAGTCAACCCCACCCATACCAAAAAAGTGTTCAATACCCCTTCTGTGCCCAAAATCAGCTTCCAGGCCAGAATGCGCAGCAGGTAACTGGTCCAGGCGGGGATAATGATGATCGTCAGCAGCGTCATCCGTCGTTCCCCGGCGCGAAAAACGAGATAGTAAGCAATGGGATAAGCCAACACAATACACCACAGCGACGTTTGCAAGGAGACAACCGTCGAGCGCCACAGCAGACGATGAAACGCCGTATTCTGCGCAAAGCGACGATACGTCTCCAATGACCAGGTCATCTCGCCCCCCAGCGTGCCCGTTTGGAAGGTGTACAAGCCCATGACCATGATTGGCAGCAAGAAGAAAAGCAGCAAGGCCAATGTTGGCGGCCCCATTAACAGCAGCAGCCGTCGCTTTTCGACAGGTGTTGTTTTCGTTTTCGGTATGCTTTGCGCAATCAGTGTTGCCATATTATTTGCCGCGAAACCTTATGGCGCCGCCTTGACGCGATCCCAATTGCTGACAAACAGTTCTCGTTGTTCTGGCGAGAGGGATTCATAAAAAACCGTCTGCGCTAATATGGCCGGATCGCCAATTTGCAGCAGGGAGACGATTTCCGGATCGGCGGCATCCACGGCTTTGCTATTGGCTGCCCCGTACCCATATTCATTAATCAAGAAGGTCATGGCCTCCAGGCTGGTGGCAGCATTGATGTAATCGTAGGCCAGGTCAACCTGCCGCGCCTGCGCCGGAATGCCAAAGCCACACACGTAGCCCATGCGCCCTTCTGTAGGCGTGATATAGGCAACGGGCACGCCTTCGTCTTGCAGCAGCATGAATGTGTCGGGCCACGCATTGCCCGCTACCCAGACATCACCGGAAGCAACCAACTGCACAACTTCGGTATAGTCTGTCCAATAGGTGAGAAGGTTGGGTTTTAGCTCCGTTAATTTTTGTACAATAGCTTCGTTTTCTACGGCCGTCGTCGCAAACGGATCGTAGCCTAACACCAGCGACCCTACAATGTGCTGGGTCTCGCCAGAATCATAGATGGCGACGTGCCCCGCATATTCAGGATTCCACAGGTCGCCCCAAGAAGTGGGCATGGTGGTCACTTTGTCGGTGCGCACCAGGATAGATTCGTAGCCCCATTCCCAAGGAACAAAATAGAGCTGACCGTTGATACGGCCGTAAGCCAGCAGCGATTCGGGCATATCCTTGATGTTTTCCAGGCGCGATTCATCCAACGGCTGCACCAGCCCATTGTCCACGTAAAGCTGCCACCATCCACTGCATGGATGCACCAGGTCAGTTTGATAACCGGTCTTTAATTTGGCAAACGCTTCGGCGTCCTCGCCAAAAAAGCTGAAATCAACCGTGACGTTTGGGTTTTTCTGCGCAAATTGCGCCCAAAATTCTGGCAGTTCGTAGCCAGACCATTCAAATATATTGAGGACGCCGCTTGCGGCTGCGCCATCGGAATCTGCTGGGGCGGTATTGCCACCACAGCTTATTAGCAACACAACGGCGCTCATCACGAGCGCCACTTTCCACCAAGTAATCCATTTCATTTTTGATTCTCCAAATTGGTTCAATCTTTAAGATCGAACCAATTTTCTAAGTCAGTGTGGCGATACGGCGCTGCAAATAGGGTATGAAGCGCCCGGCGTAGCGCGCCTGCAATTCTGGCTTGCGCCAATCGTCGCCGGTGATGCGACCACGGCAGAGGGCTGCGCCACATTGACAAGCAAATTCGTCGTAGGGAGAGCCGTCGCACATGGCGTAATCTATGCAAATTTCTTCGTCCGGGACGATGTCGCGCAGCGCGACGAGGACAATTTGCCCATCGAAGCCGGCGTTGGGAGCGCAGGAATGGTTCAGGTAATCGGCCGGTTCCGGGTCGTCATCTGGTCGGGATGCCAGGTAAAGCCCTTCCTCAACCTGGATGCTGTATGGTTGCAAATGGGCGGGTAACTGCGCCAACTGCGCCGCATTGACAATGTCGCCGCCCCACACGAGCAGGCGTTCCCCTTGCGCAACGGCCGTGCGCGCGAAAATGCCATGCCCACCTTTTTGAGGTAACGGCCGTGCTTCTAATTTAGGTGAAAGATAGGAGTTGCTCATGTTGTTGTCCTTGTATGATGCGCACATCAGGTCACAGCAATTTTAACGCGCTGTGGCAAATGGTTATCGGCTGTTTGATGGAATACGCGCTACGTCATTTGTCGTAACCGGGGGCCGGTCCATCAAACGTTTTGGAAACGGTGCGCCTGCTATCTTCTGTAGATTGAACAGCCTTTATGGCACAACCCAATCTACATCATGTCTACATACACCCAACGACACCACTTTTTATTAGACGTCTGGCGCGAAGAGGTTCACCCGGAGCAGGTGGAATGGCGCGGTAAGGTGCAGCATTTGCCCAGCGGCGAAGCGTACTACTTCCGCGACTGGTCTACCCTCATCGGCCACCTGGAAACATTGCTGACGCCGCGCGCCGACGCCGACAATCATAATTTATGATGGAGGTAGAATCAAATGAATCGAAATGGAATCACGCTTATTGGTATCGGCTTGTTGAGCCTGGTATGGGCCGCTCTGAGCGGCGGGCAGCGGCTGTGGGCTGAAGTCACGGCGGGCAGCGCCGTACCGGCGCGCATCAGTTATCAAGGCTTGCTCACAGACAGCGGCGGCGATCCCCTGGCCGATGGCAGCTATGCAATGACTTTTGCCGTGTATGATGCGGCCAGCGGTGGCGCAAAAATTTGGGAGGAAACCCAGAGCAGCGTCACCGTTGGCGGCGGTTATTTTGCCGTGCTGTTGGGCAGCGGAAGCTGCACCACGGGCTGCCCGCTGAATGCAGTCACCTTCAGCGGCGCAGATCGTTACCTGGAGACGAGCGTGGATACGGGCAGTGGCCTCGTGACCTTCCCACGGCAGCAGTTGGCGTCTGTGCCCTATGCGCTGCAAGCGGAACAGGCGCAAACGGCGCCCTGGGATGGATTAACGGGCGTGCCCGCCGGCTTTGCCGACGGTATAGATGATGTCGGGGGCGTATATGAGAACGTGGTGGTGGTCGCGCAAAGTGGTGGTGATTTCACCTCGGTTGCGGCCGCGCTGAACAGCATCACCGACTCCTCGGCCAGCAATCGTTACCTGGTGCGGGTGATGCCGGGCACGTACACAGAGACAGACCTGGTGACGGTGAAGGCGTATGTTCACGTACAGGGCGCGGGAGCAAATGTCACGGTGGTCACGTCCGGTCGCAGCGGCGGCACGCCGGGTAATGGGGCAGCGACAGTGGATTTGTTAGAAAACGGCCGTCTCTCCGACCTCACTATTCATAACACAGGCACAGGAACTTTCGGTATTGCCATTTACAGCGCCGAAACCAGCCGCGCGGCCGTCGTAGACAACGTGGTCGCCGAAGCCAATGGAGTAGGCGGGACCGGTCATTACGCCATCTATCTCAATGACGCGGAAGTAACTATCCAGAACAGCACCCTTCGCGCCAGTGGGGCGACAGGATTTGGGACGGGCGTCAATGCAGCGTTGGGTATCGTCAACATCAGCGGCGGCTTCCCACAACCATTGATCAAGAACAGCCGATTAATGGGTGGCAATGTGAATGCTGACGGGTTAAGCTGCGCCGGCAACACCGGTACCGGGTTTGCCATTCAAGGCGTGAGCGGGTCGCCCCAGGTATTCGACAGCTACCTTTGTGGCGACTGGCGTGGGGCGTTCATGGGCACGAGCGGCAATACGCGCCTACACCACTCGCAGCTATGGGTGGGCAGCACAACCGGCGCCTTCATGGTAGAAACCACCGGTTCGGCAACGGTGATCATGGTCAATTCCGGCGTCTTTTACGTGGGCAACAAATACACGGGCACGGGTAATTTTGCCTGCGTCAACAGTTATCAGGCCAACTACACCCCGGCCAGCAACGGCACAACGCCGGCCACGGCTTGCAATTAAGGGAGAGAAAGCCATGTACCTATACAAGAAACGATTGCTGTGGTTAGTGGTGGTAACGGCCGTTCTCCTCACCGTTTCCCTCGCCGCCGCCAGCGGGGAACTGCTGCCCCGCAGCCTGATCAGCAGTGGCGGGGGCAGCGTCAGCCAAAACCAGATGGTTTTGCACAGCGCCATCGGTCAACCAGCAGTGGGCGCCGTGCAAAATGACCTGACCTTATGCAGTGGCTTCCTCTGCGCCGCCGGTGCGCCGCCCCTCAGCGGCGCCGACACGCGGATTTATTTACCCCTCATCGTTCGCTGACGTACAAAGAATTTAACGCAAAGGCACAAAGAGACAAAGAGGCAAAGAAGTAAAGAAGTAAAGAAGAAGAAAATCCTTTGCGCCTTTCTTCCTTTGCCCCTTTGCGTTAAAAATTCTTGTACATCATG
>JACSRF010000580.1 GCA_014879875.1 Anaerolinea sp. | reverse complement strand
GGCTGCGGCGACGGCCGTGCAGGTGACGCAGGCCATCGCCCACGCTCTGACTGCCTGGCGCGGGCAAGGGCGCTGAAACCGTTTGGAGCCAATGCAGATTGAGGTAAAATTAAGAGGCAAAAGCGCAAAAGGTTTTCTTTCTCTTTGCATCTCTGCCCCTATGCACCTTTGCGTTAAATGCTTTTCTGACTTGTCCAGGTTTAGGAAGAAAGAGAAAAAGGAAATGGCTCAAAAAAAAGATTCGGCAACAGAAGCACTGCTGTTGGTGCCCTTCTTCGCCAATATGCACCCTGACGAAGCGGAAGGGTTGGCGCAGCGGCTGGTGATGCGCCGGTTTAACGCCGGTCAAATCATCTTCCATCATGGCGACCCTGGCGGGCTGCTGTACATCATTGTCAAGGGCAAAGTCAAAATCGCTCATTCCACCCCCGAAGGTCAGGAAGCATTTCTGGCGATCCTGGGCGCCGGCGATTTCTTTGGCGAACTCGCCCTGCTTGATGATTCCCCCCGCTCGGCGACGGCCGAAGCGTTAGCCCCCACCGATACCCTCACCCTGCACCGTGAAGATTTCATCCGCTACATTCGCCACAATCCAGACTTTTCATTGCACGTGCTGCAAACGATGGCGCACCACATTCGCCGCCTCAATAACCAGATTAGCGACATCTTCTTCCTCGATTTGCCGGGGCGGCTGGCGCGCACCTTGCTGCAACTGGCCGAGCAGCATGGGGGGTCCGCCGATGGCGGCATGGTCATTGAGTTGTCCCTGACGCAAACAGACTTGGCCGAGATGACCGGCGCCACCCGTGTCAGTGTGAACAAGGCGCTCGGCCGTTTTCGCCGTGCCAAATGGATCAAAATACAAGGTCGCCGCTTCACCATCATTGACCAGGAGGCGCTGGTCAACCTGATTCAAATTTCTGGCGGTTCCGTCTATTAACGAGAAACGACAAAAGTCACAAAGACTTTTGTCGTTTCATGTCGTTACTCCCCCACATTTTTCACGATTCAACCAGTATGAAATTGTATGCGATCAGCGACTTGCATTTGCACAATGCCGCTAATTGGAATGCACTGCTAACCCTGCCGCCGCACCCGGATGATTGGCTCATTGTCGCCGGTGATGTCAGTGAAACGGAAAAGCGGTTTCGCCTGGCGATGGCGCTGCTGACGCGCCGCTTTGCGCGCGTGTTTTGGACGCCGGGCAACCATGATCTCTGGACGCTGCCCACCGACGAGAAAGGGGGGCGTGGGCTGGATAAGTATCTGCGTCTGGTGAACATTTGCCGCGAATATGGGGCGCTGACGCCAGAAGACCCGTATGTACGCTGGCCGGATGGCCCCTGGATCGCGCCGATTTTCACGCTGTATGATTACAGCTTTCGCCCGGCAGAGGTGGCGCTGGCAACGGCCGTCGCCTGGGCCGAAGCCTCTGGCGTGGTGTGTACGGACGAGTTTTTGCTGCACCCGGACCCATACCCGACGCGGCAGGCGTGGTGTCATTTGCGCTGTCGTGATACCGGGCAGCGGTTGGCGGCGCTGGAGGGGCCGGTTATCCTCGTCAATCATTTTCCCCTGCGCCAAGACCTGGTTCACCTGCCGCGCATCCCCCGTTTTTCGCTCTGGTGCGGCACGAGGCTGACGGAAGATTGGCATACGCGGTATAGGGTAACGGCCGTTGTTTACGGTCATCTGCACATCCGCGCCACCCAGTTCCGCGATGGCGTGCGCTTTGAAGAAGTCTCCCTCGGCTACCCGCGCCAGTGGCAGGAGGAGCTGGGGATACAGCCTTACTTGCGCCAGATTTTACCAGATGGTCTGGCAGCCTGATCGTCACAACATTGGGGGTTGCGCGTCAAACCAACTCGTGGTATACAATGTCGCCTTCCAAACTTGCTAGAAAAAGCTGACTAACAGCGATCAATAAGCTGATAATCAATTCGTTCAACCCTTGAACATCGCTCACCAAATACTGTTCACCCAATACCGTTCACTGTAGACTGAACTGCAAATACCGGCTTTATAAAAAGAATGGGATCAGACTCAACCTTCCTTTCCGTTGCAAATATCTTCTTGCGGTTTGGCGGCATGGCGGCGCTCACGGGCGTCAGCTTTACCGTCCAACAGGGAGAAATACGGGCGATCATCGGGCCAAACGGGGCCGGTAAAACCTCTATGCTCAACTGCATCAGCGGCTTTTACCGGCCACAAGAGGGCCAGATTTTGTACAAGGGTCATGACCTGACCAAAACCCCCACCCATCAAATCGCTTCGCTGGGCATTGCCCGCACCTTCCAAAATATCGCCCTCTACACCGGCCTGAGCGCCCTGGACAACTTAATGGCCGCCCGCCATATTCACATGCGGCAAAACGGCCTGCAAAGCATGTTGTACTGGGGCGCAGCGCAGCGGGAAGAGGCCGCCCACCGCCGCGTGGTTGAAGAGATCATTGATTTTCTGGAAATCGCCCACATTCGCAAAGCGGTCGTTGGTGCTTTGCCCTATGGCTTGCGCAAACGAGTTGAGCTAGGCCGCGCCCTGGCCCTGGAGCCAAAACTGCTCCTGCTCGACGAACCGATGGCCGGCATGAATGTGGAGGAGAAAGAGGACATGGCCCGCTTCATCCTCGATATTTATGAGCGGCGCGGCGTGACCATTGTCCTCATTGAGCATGATATGGGGATGGTCATGGACATCTCTGACCGGGTCGTGGTGCTGGATTTCGGCCGTAAAATCGCCGATGGCACGACGGAAGAGATTAAGCATGATCCGGCCGTGATCCAGGCTTATTTGGGGCAGGCGTGAAGCAGTTATCAGTTATTAGTGAACGGTTATCAGTGAACAGTGGATAAACAACCCGCAACATTGCCGCAACATTTTTTAGAGAAGGTGCAGCGGTACGGCCGTGACAAGGTCGCCCTGCGTCAAAAAGAGCTCGGCATCTGGCAGGAATATAGCTGGCAGGAGTCCTACGAGCAGGTCGAACAGTTTGCCCTGGGGCTGCTGGCCCTGGGCCTGGAACGGGGTGACAAAATCTGCACCATTGGCGACAATGACCGGCAATACTTGTGGGCTTACATCGGCCTGCTGGCCGTTGGCGGCGTCCAGGTGGGCATTTTCACCGACGCCGCCCTCAACGAAATCAACTACATTGTCAGCCACAGCGACGCCGCCTTTGTCCTGGCTAAAGACCAGGAACAGTGCGACAAACTCCTCAGCATTCAAGACGAAATTCCCAACGTCAGGCAAGTCATTTACTGGGACGAGCGCGGCCTGTGGAATTACGACAACCCCTGGCTCATCTCCTTCGCCGACGTGCAGGCCAAAGGGCGCGCCTTAGCCGCCCAACAGCCCAACCGCTTTGCCGCGGAAATCGGCCTGGGCAAGGGGGAAGACCCGGTCGTGATCTGCTACACCTCCGGCACGACCGGCCTGCCCAAAGGGGCCGTCCTCAGCCACGGCAATCTCATGGCCTCTGCCCGTGTCTACAATGAAGTGGATCCCCGTCGGGACACGGACAATCACGTCAGTTTTCTGCCCCTGGGCTGGATTGGCGAACATGCTCTGGGCATCGCCCCCCACGTCTACACCGGCATCATCATGAATTTTCCCGAAGAGCCAGAAACGGTGCGCGAAAACGTGCGCGAAATCGCCCCCGAAGGCATTTTGTACAACTCCCGCTTGTGGGATACGGTGGTGGGCACGGTGCAGGTGCGCATGAATGAGGCGATCTGGCTCAACCGCAAGCTGTATGAATGGTTCTTGCCTATTGGCTACCGCTACGCCGACCGGCGCATGACCGGTGAAGGGGTCAGCCTGGGGCTGAAAGCGGCCTATCAATTGGGCGATCTGCTGCTTTTTGCCCCGCTGCGCAATCAATTGGGGCTTTCGCGCGTGCGGGCCGCGTACACGGCCGGCGCTGCCCTCAGCCCGGACGCCATGCGCTTTTTCCACGCTCTGGGCGTGAATTTGAAGCAGATTTATGGCTCCACGGAAGTGACCGGCGGGGCGACGATTCATCGGGATGGGGCGATCAAATTTGCCAGCGTCGGCCAGCCCGCGCCAGAGGTGGAAATCCGTATTGCCGAGGATGGCGAAATCTGGCTGGGCGGCCCGACGGTGTTTCAAGGGTATTACAAGAACCCGGAAGCGACAGCCGCAGCGCGACCTGTTGACGAAGACGGCCGTCCCTGGTTCCGTACCGGCGACGCGGGTTACATTGACGAAGACGGCCATTTGATCTATCTGGATCGCGTTAAAGATATGCTCTCCCTGGCCAACGGCGAAAAATTCTCACCCCAATTCATCGAAGGGCGGCTCAAATTCAGCCCCTTCATCCGCGACGTGATGGCCATCGGCGGCGAGGAACGAGAGTTTGTCACGGCGCTGATCATCATTGACTTTGAAAACGTCGGCGCCTGGGCGGAGAAAAACCGGCTCAGCTACACAACCTTCGTGGATTTGTCGCAAAAGCCGGAAGTGGCCGCGCAAATTCAGCGGGCGGTCATTCAGGTCAACGAAAGCCTGCCCCCGGCCGCCTGGATTCGCCGTTTTGTCCTGATGCACAAGGAGTTCGACGCCGACGAAGCGGAGATGACCCGCTCGCGCAAGCTGCGCCGCGGCTTTTTGTACGAGCGCTACGGCGAGATTATCGAGGCGATGTATGGCGGACTTGAGGCCATCCAGGTGCGGGCGGCGGTGAAGTACCGTGACGGCCGTGAAGGGGTGGTGGAAACGGCCGTAAAAATTTTAGATGTTAGCGGATCAGTACCCGTGCCGAGCCGCTAACCAGGATGTGCTTATGAACTGGCAGCTGCTTCCCCAATTTGCCATCACCGGCCTGCTCAACGGCGGGCCAATCGCCCTGACCGCGTTAGGGCTGGTGTTGATCTTCAAATCATCCGAAGTGTTCAACTTCGCCCACGGCCAAATGCTGCTGTTGGGCGCGTTGACCACCTGGTGGCTCGCCTCCCCCGATGGCGCCGGGCTGCCGCTCTGGCTGGCGATTGTTGTCGCCCTTCTCTTCTCCATGCTCCTGGGTCTGCTCATCGAACGGCTGGCCCTGCGCCCCATGACCGGCCAACCCCTCCTGTCAATCATCCTGATGACCCTGGCGCTGAGCCAGGCATTGCAAGGGCTGGCGATCCTCATTTTCGGCACCACGCAGCGCAATTTCCCCGTTATTTTTGAAGTCACCAATCCGTACCGGCTGACCGTCCCCTTTGTCACTTACAACGACAACCCGATTGTCGTCATTTTGCGCCAAAATTTAGTCTGGTCGTTTGTCGTAGCCATGGCCGGCGTGGCCTTGCTCTGGTTCTTCTTCCAATACACGCGCGTCGGGCTGGCTATGCGCGCCACGGCCGATGACCACGAAACAGCCCAGGCGGTGGGCATCCGCGCGCGGCAGGTGTTCGGCCTTTCCTGGGCCATCGCCGGCAGTATCGCCACCGCCAGCGGCATCCTCATCGCCACGGCCAGCGGGCTGGACCTGAGCTTGCCCCTGGTCGCCCTGGCCGCGTTTCCGGCTGTGCTGCTGGGCGGGCTGGAATCTGTCCCCGGCGCGGTCATTGGCGGTTTGATTATCGGGCTGGCGCAAGGGTTGGTAGCTTTGCCCAACAACCAATTTTTGCTGGGGCCAGAATTGGCCCAAACAATCCGCAACTCGGCGGAAATTATTCCTTATTTGATATTGTTGGCGGTGCTAATGATCCGGCCAGATGGGTTGTTCGGCCGGAAACGGATTGAGAGGATTTAGCCATGTTGAGACCGGCCGGCGACTTTGACCGCAGTTACCAACAAGATATGTCTGTCTTGCGCCAACGGTGGCAGTATGGTTTGCTGTTTGCCGGGCTGTTCGCCCTGTTCGCCCTGCCCTACTACGCCAGCGCCACCACCGTTTCCCTGGTTAACCGGATTGGCATCTTCATCATTGCCGTGCAGGGGCTGAACATCCTCACCGGCTACACGGGGCAAATTTCCCTGGGGCAGGCGGCGTTTATGACCGTTGGCGGTTACATTTCTACCCTGCTGGTGGGGCAAGCGGGCTGGAATTTCTTCTTTGCCCTGCCGGCCGCCGCCCTGGGCGCGGGGTTGGTTGGCCTGCTGTTTGGGCTGCCCTCGCTGCGGGTCAAAGGGTTTTATCTGGTTATGGCGACTCTGAGCGCCCAATTTATCATCCCCTGGTTCACGCGCAACGTTTACCAGGGTACGCTGAATGGGGCGCAAGGGCTGAACGTGCCGGTGCCAACGTTCAATCTGCCCGTCATCGCCGGGCAATGTTTCCTGGGGACAACCTTTAGCCCGGAGTTGGAGCAATGCGTGTATCGTTTCGCCACGCCAGGGCAGTTCATTTATATCACGCTGGTCGTCCTCATCTTCACCACCATTATCGCCCACAACATCTCCCGCAGCCGCTTAGGACGGGCGCTGATCGCCATTCGGGACAATGATTTGGCCGCCGAACTGTTGGGTATCAACCTGTTTAGCTACAAGCTGCGCGCCTTTTTCCTGGCTTCGGTCTATGCGGGCATCGCCGGGGCGCTGCTGGCCCATAATTTGCGTCACATCAATTCGGCGACGGTGACGCTGGTGGACTCGATTTTGTTTCTTGGAATGCTGGTCGTCGGCGGGCTGGGCACGAGTCTCGGCCCCATTTTAGGGACGACGCTGATCGTAATGCTGCACGAATTGGCGACTGTGTTAACGCCTATTGTCATCTCGCTGCTGCCGCAAACGGCAACCGGGGCCACGGCCGCTTTACGGCCGCTCATCTTCGGTGTGGCCCTGATGCTGTTTCTCGTCTTTGAACCGCGCGGGCTGGCTCATCGTTGGCAGTTGATCAAGGCGGCGTGGCGGTTACGGCCGTTTTCGCACTAAAGTGAACACGGATTTGTAGGATTTGCGGATAAGGGTAGGCGAGGAAAACATTCGTTGTCAAAGTGGCTGAATCTAAGTTTTGTCGGTCAACCAGGCCACTGAATAGTGATGATTAAGCAAAGGAGGTGATCTAAAAAAACGATAATCCAACCGCTCTTACATTTAGTTCAAATAACTTTTAATCTGGAGGAGATGACGAAATGAAACGAAATGCGCTGCTATTTTCTTTGATCTTGATGCTGGTTTTCGCATTGGTTGCTTGTGGCAGTCCGGCGACAGCACCCACCGCCGAACCGGTGGAAGAGCCAATGGCTACTGAAGAGCCAATGGAAGAGCCAATGGCCACCGAGGAGCCGGCGGCAGAGCCGATGGCAGAACCGGCTGACGAGATGCGTACCGACAATTTGGAAGGGGAAACGATCCGCTTCTACCATTTTGGCGACCTGTCCGGTCCATTGGCGGGCATCACCGCGCCACTGGTCAACGGCTTTAACGACGCCGTCGCCGCGCTCAATGAGCAAGGCGGCATTCGTGGGGCAACAGTCTCCGTGGACTTTATAGATACCGGTGGCGTGGTTGACAATGCGGTTGGCGCTTACGACCGTTTTACGGGCGTGAACAATGCCAATAATGTCATGATCATGTTCACGTATGGCTCTGGCGAGGCGGAAGCGTTAGCCAGCCGTTTTGCCGAAGACAAAATTGTTAACCTGGCCGCCGGATTGAGCGCGGTCGCTTTCTATGGGCCAGATTCGGGCTACACCTTCGGCTACGCCCCTATTTACCCCGACCAGTTTGGCCTGTTCATGGATTGGGTGGTGGAAAATTGGGATGATTACAAACCCGCCACCGCCGGCGATGACATCAAGCTGGCCTACATTAGCTGGCCCACCGCCTATGGCCGCGGCGCGATGACTGACGAAACAATGGCCTACGCTGAATCATTGGGCATTGAAATTGTGGCCGATGAAGTCATTGACGTGTCGCCGACGGCCGATACCACCACCGCCATTCTCAACGCCCAGGCTGCCGGGGCCAACGTCATCTACACCAACTCCCTGGCCTTTGGCCCTGCCTCCATTCTCAACGGTCTGGGCGCTTTGGGGCTGCGCGACGAGTTCCTCGTCGCGGGCAACAACTGGGCGATGGATCTGGCGACCTATGCCTTCATCTCCGATGGCGCGTTGGCCGAAGGCTTCATCGCTCCCTTCCCTTACCTCTGGTGGAGCGACGCCGATAACGCGGGCATTCAATATGCGGCGCAAGTGTTTGCCGCCAATAACCGGCAGCCACAAGAGCGGGCCGTGGGCTACCTGCTGACCTTCGGCGGCGTTGACCTGGCAGTACAAGCGATTGAACTGGCGATTGATACGGTTGGCTTTGACAACCTGACCGGCGAAGCGGTTCACCATGCGCTGGCCGCGTTGGGCGAAATTGAAATCCTCAATGGCGTGATGCGCGCCGATTTCTCCGACGGCGTGCGCGCGCCGCAAGTCTCCCAGATTCGCCAGATTCAGGGCGGGCCTGGCGCTTTTGTTGTGTTGCAAGATTGGACGGCGATGCCCGATTTACGGCCGTCGCGCTAACTCCTAACCATACGCAATACGCAACACGAACTCGTGTTGCGTATTGCGTATTGCTTAAATTATGTCAACGCTAACCGTCAGTAATGTTGAAGTCATTTACAGCGATGTCATTCTCGTCCTGCGTTCCATCTCGCTCAAGGTCGAACCGGGCAGCATTGTGGCCTTGTTGGGGGCCAATGGCGCCGGTAAAAGCACGACCCTCAAGGCCATCTCCGGTTTGTTGCTGCGCGATAATGGCGCGGTGACGCGGGGCAGTATTGAGTATGACGGCCAACGGCTGGATAAATTGGCCCCGGAGGAAATCACCCGCCTGGGTATTATCCAGGTATTGGAAGGGCGGCGCTTGTTTCCCCATTTAACGACCGAGGAAAACCTCAAAACCGGGGCATTAATTCGACCCCGCGCCGAGATGCCTGGCTTGCTGGATGAGGTTTACCATTACTTCCCCCACCTGGTAAATTTGCGTCACCGCGTGGCCGGCTATCTCTCTGGCGGCGAGCAGCAGATGGTGGCGATTGGCCGCGCGCTCATGGCTAAACCGCGCCTGATGCTGCTCGACGAACCCTCATTGGGGCTGGCGCCGCTGTTGGTGCGTGAAATTTTCGACATCATCCACCGCATCAACCGGGATGCAAACGTTTCCATTTTGGTGGTTGAGCAAAACGCCAACGTCGCTCTCCGCGCCGCCGAGTACGCTTATGTGATGGAAACGGGGCGGATTGTGCTGGATGGCCCGGCGGCGCAGTTGGCCGAAAACGCGGACATCAAAGAGTTTTATCTGGGGCTGACCCAGTTGGGCGAGCGCAAAAGTTATCGGGATGTGAAGCATTACAAACGGCGCAAACGCTGGTTGGGATAAGGCGCGCGACCCACTTTGTAGCGCCAACTTTGAGTCATCAGTTACACAGAGGGGACACGGAGATTCACAGAGAGACTGGGGAGTCTTTGCGCTTTAGTCCCTAACAGCGCCAAGATCGACAAAAAATTGTCGATCTTGTAAACACGGATGGGAAAAACACGGTTTTTTG
>JACSRF010000575.1 GCA_014879875.1 Anaerolinea sp. | reverse complement strand
AGTCCGAACATCCTTGTGCGGACAGCGAACAGGGATGTTCGCTTTACATGTGTAGTCCGAACATCCTTGTTCGGACAGCTTTGTGCAGACAGCGAACAGGGATGTTCGCTTTACATGTGTAGTCCGAACATCCTTGTTCGGACAGCTTTGTGCGGACAGCGAACAGGGATGTTCGCTTTACAAAAGGCTTCCCTATGCAACAATATCTTGACCTGATGCGCCACGTTTTACAAAATGGCAGCCGCAAAGAAGACCGCACCGGAACTGGAACCCTGAGCATCTTCGGTTACCAGATGCGCTTCGACCTGACCACCGGGTTTCCGGCCGTCACCACCAAAAAGCTGCACCTGCGCTCCATCATCCACGAGCTGCTCTGGTTTTTGCGCGGCGACACCAACGTCCGCTACCTGCGCGAGAACAACGTCACCATTTGGGATGAGTGGGCCGACGCCGATGGCAACCTCGGCCCGGTGTATGGCTCCCAGTGGCGCTCCTGGCCCACGCCCAACGGTGAGGCCATAGACCAGATTGCCCAGGTCATCGCCCAGATTCAGGCCAACCCTTATTCGCGCCGCCACATTATCAGCGCCTGGAACGTGGCCGACATTCCGCGCATGGCGCTCGCCCCCTGCCATACCCTGTTCCAATTTTACGTGGCCGCTGGCAAGCTTTCCTGCCAGCTTTACCAGCGCAGCGCCGATATTTTCCTGGGCGTTCCATTTAACATTGCCTCCTACGCGCTGCTGACGATGATGGTCGCCCAGGTTACGGGATACGCGCCGGGCGAGTTCGTGCATACTTTTGGCGACGCGCACTTATATCTGAACCACCTGGAGCAAGCCGAGTTACAACTTTCCCGCGCGCCGCTGCCGCTGCCCACCATGCAGCTTAACACGGCCGTTACCTCCATTTTCGACTTTCGCTACGAAGATTTCACCCTGGTCAACTACCAGTCACACCCGGCCATCAAAGCGCCCATTGCCGTATGACCATCTCACCGACGCCCACCCTCGCCCTGATTGCCGCCCTGGACAAAAACCGCGTGATTGGGGTTAACGGCCGTATCCCCTGGCGCCTCCCCGACGACTTGAAATGGTTTCGGGAGATGACGATGGGCAAACCGGTACTCATGGGGCGCAAGACTTACGAGAGCATCCCGGCGCAATTTCGGCCGCTGCCAGGACGGCGCAACATCGTCGTCACCCGCCAACCCGACTACAGCGCGCCCGGCACGGCCGTCGTCCACACCATTGCGCAAGCGTTAACGGCCGCTGCCCCCGCGCCAGAAATCATCGTGGCCGGCGGGGGTGAACTGTACGCGGCGCTGCTGCCCCAGGCCACCCGTCTTTATCTGACATTGGTTGCCGGTGAATTTGCTGGCGATGCGTTTTTCCCCCCTTATCAACCCCACCTCTGGCGCGAACGGTGGCGGCAGGAACACGCCACCGACGAGCGCCACCCATACTCGTTCACCTGGCTGATTTTGGAACGCGAGGCGACTACTCACTGGTGATTTGTTTTTACAATTGGTGAAAAACCGCCATTGAATCCGTTCAAAGGGAGGTTGACGGCCGTTTGCCACTGACGGACAATACCAGCCATCACAGGTTAAGGAAGCAGCTATGCAGATTCGTCGTTTACTGAGTTTATTCTGGTTGAGTGTGTTGCTGGGATTAGCGGCCTGCCAGTCACAGATACCCTTGCTGGCGGTTGCCGAGCAGCCCACCGTGGCGCTGCCAACGTTGATGCCCACCGCGCCACCATTGGCGCTGGCCATGGTTGAGCCAGATATGATCACAGAAACGACCATGAAGGCGACAGCCGTCGTCACCGCAACCGGTATCCCTCCTACCACAACCAGCCTTCCCCCCACCTTTACCCCCATCGCCACCGCACGCCCCACACACACGTCATCACCAACGCCAGAGCCGACGCCGCTCCCCATGGCAACGGCCGTTGCCAACGTAGACCGCACCTGCCCCGACCCTGTGCCCCTCAAACCAGAGTACGCCCGCTATTACCTCCCCGCCACCCGCTGGCCCACGCCCGACGCGGCCATGGCCGCCACCCATTTCTGGCTGGCAAAACCGCTGCCCGGCGGCGGCCGTTACCTGATCAACCAGACCTTCCCCTATGGTTGGGATGGGGCCGGGCGGCTGCTGCTGCACAATGGCGTTGATTCCGGCGACCCGTTGGGAACGCCGGTGTTGGCTGCGGCCCCCGGTACCGTCATCGTCACCCAGTCCGATATGAATACGTGGTACGGTTGGCGCTGCGATTGGTACGGGCATCTGGTGGTGATCGAACATGACCAGCGCTGGTTTGGGCAGCCGGTGTACACGCTTTATGGGCACGTGCTCAACATCAATGTGGAAGTTGGGCAGCGCGTGACGCAGGGCGAGCAGGTGGCCGAAGTGGGGTTTGGCGGCGCGGCGCTGTCGCCCCATCTCCATTTTGAAGTGCGTGTGGGCAGCAACGAATTCAACGCCACGCGCAACCCCATGCTCTGGGTCTATCCTGGCGCAACGCGCGGCGTCATTGCCGGGCGGCTGCTGGACCCCGACGGCCGTCCGTGGCAGGGCGTCACCCTCAACCTGATCAGCGACCAGGGAGAAATCGTCGCTACCACCTGGAGCTATCTAGACGATCCGCTGCATTACATCAACCCAGACGAAGGGCTGGCCGAGAATTTCCTGTTCTCTGACGTGCAGCCCGGCGCGTACACAGTGTATACCAGGCTGCAAGACGTGGAGTACCGGCAGCCGGTGACCGTTACGGCCGGTGAAATCGTCACCGTAGAAATCGTCACCGAACCATTCAAAACGCCAACGGCGACGCCACTACCGGAAGCGACGCCACTACCGGAAGCGACGCCACTACCGGAGGCGACGCCAGAAGGATGAGTGGCGATTTACGAACGACAGGGCGTGAAACGTGAAACGTGAAGAGTTCCGGTCACGCATCACGCCAAACCCGGACATACCATGACCGTAGACAGCTTCAAATTCCTCCCCCGGCTCATCGCCTCCTTTTACCAGATGACGGAACTGGAGCCGGAATACCCCATTCCCTGGACGCCGCTGACCAAACCGGTGACCGCGTGTAAATTTGGACTGGTCACATCGGCCGGTCTGTACTGCCCCGCTGTCGAACCCCCCTTTGATGTGGCGCGCGAACAGCAGGAGCCGACCTGGGGCGACCCAACGTACCGCACCATTGCCGCGAGCGCGCGTCAGGAGGAACTCGCCGCCAGCCACCTGCACCTGAACTGCGCCAGCATGGAGCAGGACGTGAACATTGTGCTGCCGATCCGCCGTTTTCAGGAGTTAACGGCCGTCGGCGCAATCGGCGGTCTGGCGCAGTTCCATTATTCGTTCATGGGCTTCCAGGGATTTCCACCGGATACGTCATTGTGGCGCACACAATATGGGCCAGAGGTCGCCGCCAAATTGCGGGCCGAAGGTGTGGATTGTGTGCTGCTAACGCCTACCTGACCCGACTGCGCGATCAACGTGCCCGTGCTGGCGCGTACCCTGGAAGCGCATGGGTTGTCTACCATCCTGGTGACGATGATGCCCTATTGGGCAGAGAAAGTGGGCGCGCCGCGCGCGTTGGCTATTGAATTCCCCTTTGGGCACACGTTGGGGCAGCCGGGGAACGTAGCGCAGCAAATGGGGATTATCCGCGAGGCGTTGCGCGTGTTGGCGACGGCCGTTGCTCCCGGTACACTCGTCCATTCAGCCGCAGCCTGGCCGCAGCCTGTAGAGGAAGCCATCAAGCAATGGCAGCCGCCACACCCTTCCCCCATCATCGCGGAACTGGCTCCCAAATTCCGCGATTTGCTGCGGCAGCGACGCCGACATTAAACAAAACAACTGCTTGATGGGAGACCTGACAGGTTCTAGCAGAGAGCCTGCCATCCATTACGCTTAAAAACCTGCCAGGTCTTTAGTTCCCAATCCTATACCACCACTATCTTATCCGTTACATTTGCTGCGACATTGATTACGGCCGTCCGCCACCAGTTCCTGCCGGTGGGCCGCTGTTTTCCGGCGGGCCTTGCGGCGCGTCATCCGGCGGGCCTTGCGGCGCGTCATCCGGTGGGCCTTGTGGTACGTCGTCCGGCGGGCCTTGCGGTACGTCGTCCGGCGGGCCTTGTGGTACGTCGTCCGGCGGGCCTTGCGGCACGTCATCCGGTGGGCCTTGTGGCACGTCATCCGGCGGGCCTTGTGGCACGTCATCCGGCGGGCCTTGCGGTACGTCATCCGGCGGACCTTGCGGTACGTCATCCGGCGGACCTTGCGGTACGTCATCCGGCCGACCAATCAGGCCGACATTTTGCATAATCTGACCCCAACCGAGTCCTGCATCCCGCAGCGCGAACAAATCGCTTACCGGAATACCGGTATCCTCGCTGATGCTGTACGCCAACATGATTTCGCCAAACCCGGCTCCATTACAGAACAATGCCATAACTTCTTCAACCGGTACCTCATATTGGTCGGCAATGGCTTGAGCAATCGGATGGTCAATCATGTTCTCACAACGAGACAAATCAACCTCGCCGTCACCATCCCCATTGTTCACTGCGCCGTTGGGTCCTGTCACAAAGGTTCCCAGAACAGTGTCGTGTACGGCAAGCGCCTCTTCAAGCAGATTGGCTAACGTTTCTTGATCGGCGCCAACGGCCGTGCCCAACGTCTGCGCAGCACCCGAAATGGAGTCACCGTAAGCCGACAGGGCCACTTGATAATGGTCCACATCGCCTGCATCCATTAGCTTCTGCGCCTCTTGCAACCGTTCGGTGGCAAATGCCAATTGCAATCTGGCGGTTTTCTCAGGAGTGGAAGCGAGATTGAGCCGCACGTTTTCGATAGAAATATCTAAACCATAGAGGGCATCACCCGGTACGGCCGCATCTGCCACATAGACAGCGCCGCCACCGGCTACCAATGTCACAACTGTCGCAATCAATAATATCCAGGTCATCTTTTGCACTCTCCTTGTCAATTCAAACGATCCAATACTCTGCCAAACATGACGAAGGAACTCGAAAAACGTTACATTTTCGTTGGGCAAAGAAGAAATTCGGGTCAACAAACGCTGACGCGCGTGCCTACGGAAGGCTGGCGTTGGCGCGACGGCCGGCGCGTTGCGCAACGTCATCATAACCGGCAGCAGTTCTTGCAAAGCGGTGGCATGTTCTGGATAGCGAGCCAGACATGCTTCAAGCATAGCTTGATCTTGTTCAATTGCCTCAAGGCACTCCGTTAATACGTCTGTGAAATCCAGGTGTACGCTAGACATCGGTAATCTCCCCGGCCGTTAAGAAAGCCTGCATTGCTTTCAATGCGCGATGCTGTAATACCCTGATTGCGCCAACGTTACGGTCTAATATCTGGGCGACTTCGGTCATGCTAAACCCGTTAATAAATCGCAAAATAAGGACGTGTTGGTGCAAAGGTGACAGACGATTGATGGTACAGGCGAGTTGTTCTGCTTTATCTTTAGCCATCAGTTGTTTTTCCGGATCAGGATTCTTATCAATGAGTGTGGTATGCTCAGTTAGCGGCAGTGACCCCTTGCGTGTCCGGTAATGATCAATAATCGCATTATGCGCAATCCGATAAATCCAGGCCCGAAAGGGAACCTGGCTGCGGTAGCCGTGCATCCCTTCCCACGCTTTCAAAAACACCTGCTCCGTCAGGTCTTCCGCATCTTGATGATTACTTACGCGGTAATAGACATACCGATAAATATCGTCCAGGTAACGTTCATACAAGTCGCCGAAGGCTTCTTGATCACCCTGACGAATACGGGCAATTAACCTGGGGTCATCTTCTTCGATAGGCATATGCTCTCTAAGTGAGTAAAGACGAAAGAAGGGTATAAACGTTACATTCTCGATTGAGAAATAGTGGATTGCACATGGGTTTATCTGGCAAAAACCCATGCGCGTCCATTGGCGCAGCCGCTATTGCCATTTAAGAAAACAATCGGGCAAGGGCAGCTCTTGTCGTTGCCCCAGGTTGCCACACAGGGCAGGCACAAAGCCAGCCCCTACAATATATTACCGGATTGACGCTGTTCGATTTTGACCTGCAACGCCGGCGGCCATTGGCTGACATCTTCGGACGGGTAAATTTGCAAGTCTGGCCCCTGTTGTTGCAGCAGGTCACGGGTGCGGCAGCCGAGAATGCTGCGCGCGGCAGCCATGCCTGACGCTGTCGCGCCGGCGACGCCGTGCGAAAGCGTGCTGGCCCCACATAGCCAGAGGCCAGGAACGGCCGTTTGCACCGGAAACGAAAGCGGCCCCATCTGCCAGGGCGTTTTGGCCGTGCCATACAGGTTGCCGCGGTGCGCCGCCACATAATGCTGGTTCGTCAACGGCGTGCCCAGGTCACAAAAGACGACGCGCTCACGAATGCCGGGCACAATTTCCCCCAACGTAGCAAACATCTTGTCGGCAAGCTGCCCTTTTAACGCCTGGTAAGCGGCATCCCGCTGGCCTTCCGGCTGGTTGGCCCAGCGCCAGAAAGGGTCGTAATTGACAAAGGTGAACGCTTCCAGGGTGTGATGACCGCTGTGCATTTTCGACGGGTCCTTGAGCGTGGTAGCCGTGAGGAAGAGGGCGTCTACGCGGTCGCTGTGCAGCGCGTGGTCGGTCAACCCCTGCCGGTACAGCCCATCCACATCGTGATGGCGATAGTACCAGACGTTGCCCGAATCCAGCCCGGCAGCGCGTAAATCCATGTCTACCGCAAAAAAGAGGCTGAGCGCCGAGCCGGAGTAACGCGCCCGGTTCAGCTTGCGCCGCAGCCGCCACGGCAACTGTTCACGGCCGATCAGCTTGCCAAAGGTCATTTCCGGGTCGGCATTGCTGACGATGTGGCGGGCTGTGATGGTTTCGCCACCGGCTAACTGCACGCCTGCGGCACGGCCGTTTGCCAGCAAAATGCGCTGCACCGGCGTCGCCAGCCGCAGTTCACCACCGGCCCGTTTCAATGCGCGCGTAAAAGCGCGGGGGATGGCAAAGCCGCCGCCAAGCGGATAATAGCCACCCTCCAGATAATGCTGCGTGATGCCCAGGTGTACCGGCGCCGACGCCTGCGAGGGGGGCAGCCCATGGTCGCCCGCCTGCGCCGAAAGAATAGCTTTCAGGAGGGGATCGGTAAAACAGTGGTCGAGCACGGCCTGACCGGTGCGCAGCCCCCAACGCCAAAACGTTTGCGCTTGCAGCAGGTGCAGCGGGTTTTGCAAGCGCGCCAGGGTGCGCAAGTCAGCAAAGAGATCGTTCATGATCTGAAAGTAGCGATCTATGCCGCGCGTTTCATGGGGAAACCGTTCTTTGAGGCGGCTTATGAAACGGTCGCGCCCTTTGGGAATGTCAAAGCGTTCGCCACCGACGATCACGTGGTCGAAGCCGTCGGGGTTGAGTTCACAAAAGGCGAGGTCTTGGGTAACGCCCAGCCCTTCATAAATGGCGCGTAACGGTTCGTCCGGCCCCAGGCTGCCGATGTAATGAACGCCAGGGCTAAAGCGATAGCCAGACAGGGTGAAGGAGTGTGTCCAGCCGCCGGGGACTTCGTGCTGTTCACAGACGAGCACTTTTTGACCCGCTTGCGCCAGGGTAACGGCCGTTGTCAATCCCCCAGCGCCCGATCCAATGACAATCGTGTCGTAATCGCTCATCACTACCTCAAAACGGTCTGCTCACGGCCGGGGCCAACGGAGATGATGGAAATGGGCACGCCAAGTTGGTCACTGATGAAATTAACGTAAGCCTGGGCATTGGCCGGCAACTGTGTGAATTCGCGCACGTCCATGATGTCCCCTTCCCAGCCGGGTAAGGTGTCATAGATGGGGTGGCAGCGAGCCAACGTGGGTAAATCACTGGGAAAATGATCAAGGCGCGCGCCATCCAGTTCGTAACCCACGCACACCTTGAGTTCCGGGATGTCGCTGAGGATGTCGAGCTTGGTAAGCGCCAGGGCGGTGAGGCTGTTGACGCGCCGCGCATGACGCAAAATGACGAGATCGAGCCAGCCAACGCGGCGCGGCCGTCCGGTGGTTGTGCCATATTCGTCCCAGGGGTTCGCGCCGGTTCCTCGCAGACGCAGCGCCATCTCCCCTTCTAATTCAGTGGGGAAAGGGCCGCTGCCGACGCGGGTAGTGAAGGCTTTGGCAACGCCCACAATGTCGCCAACCACTTTGGGGCCGACGCCCAGCCCGGTTAATGCGCCGCCGGCCGTTGGCGCTGAACTGGTGACAAAGGGGTAGGTGCCGTGGTCAATGTCGAGCAGGGTTCCTTGAGCGCCTTCTGCCAGCACAGAACGGCCGTCGCGCAGCGCCGCATCTATCACCACCCCACTATCCACCAGATGGGGCGCTAACCGCTGGGCATAGGCGGCAAAAGCGGCGGCGACAACGGCCGCATCCAACGGCTCCACTCCATAAATTTTTGTCAAAACCTGATTGTGCGCGGCAACGTGGGCGTGAATGGCGTCGGCCAATTCCTCTGGATCGGCCAAAAGTTCGGCGCGAATGCCGGTACGGTTGGCTTTATCGGTGTAAGCGGGGCCAATGCCGCGCAGCGTTGTGCCAATGGCTTCCGCGCCACGCTGCATCTCTTTCGCCTTGTCGAGGGCGATGTGTGCGGGGGTGATGAGATGCGCCTGGCGGCTCAGTTGCAAACAGGCAGGGCTGACGTTTACGCCGCGCGCCGCCAGGGCATCCATTTCGTGCAGCATTACTTGTGGGTTGACAACCACACCGTTGCCAATGATGCAGGCTACGGTGTCGTGGATGATGCCCGATGGGATCAGGTGCAGCTTAAAAACGTCTTCGCCAATGGTCACGGTATGACCGGCGTTGTCTCCCCCACTGTAACGGGCCACAATGTCCGCTTGTGCTGCCAGCAGGTCTGTAATACGGCCTTTGCCTTCATCGCCCCATTGAGCGCCGATGATGATGTTTAAGGGCATTTTGTTTCCTCCTCAAATGCGCCAGAAAAAACCAGGTTTTTGTGGAAAAACCTGGTTTCTGGCTTGATATTACTAAATTTTAGTAATGGACGTTAACCATTGTGCCGATACTGGCCCATTCGTACAGCCAGCCGGCGTCGGTTGTTTTCATGTTGACGCAGCCGTGGCTCATGGGCGTGCCGAAGTTGTTGTGCCAGAAGGTGCCATGCAGGGCGTAATCTTTATAGAAGTACATGACGTAGGGGACGTTTTCCAGGTAATAGTCGTAACCGAGGCGACGGCCGTCCATGGTCTGGCTGCGGTAGGCGAGGTAAATGCGGAACTGGCCGGTGACGGTGGGAAACTCCCAGGTGCCGCTGGAGATGCGCGTGGTGAGCACGGCCGTATCTCCTTCATAAGCCACCAACGCTTGCGTCGTCAGGTTCACATCCACCCAGCGTTCATTCGGGCCAACACCAAAGGGACGGGAAACAGGGCCGCTTTGGGGAGCAAGAAAGGTAGGCATGGGCGTGTTGGTGGGGGTGG
>JACSRF010000113.1 GCA_014879875.1 Anaerolinea sp. | reverse complement strand
GAGTGCGCATCCTCAGATGCGCATCTGAGGATGCGCACTCCTCTCACCCCCATTTATTGAGATGATACATCCGTGTTTACAAAAATGAAGCCTTGTTCGGGTGAGTTTTGCGCTATTGCGAATTAACCTTTTGCCCCGATGACGACAACGAATTGGAGTAAACAGCGAATTTTTCCTCTGATAGCTTTCATTCGTTTATTACTTAAATTCGTTGTCGTCACCCCGGCAATTCTTAAATGACGCCTAGTTCCTGCTTCAAAACTGTGGCGGCGCTGCCTAACAGCACATTATCGTCGCCTAACGATGAAAAGCGCAGCGTCGTCTCCGCGGCCATGGCCGGCAGAACACGCTGCGCCATTTCCTGCCGCACTGCTTGCAAGAAGGCATCACCGCATTGGCTGACTGCCCCGGCGATGATGATATGGTGGATGTTAAAGCTCCCCACCAGGTTGGCCGTGGCGATGCCCAGGGCGCGCCCCGCCTGGGTGATCACCTGCTGCGCCTGTGGATCGCCGCTCCCGGCCGCGGCGGCCAGTTCCGGCCAGGTTGCCACGCCCGCGTGCGACGACGCCTGCGCCAGGATTGCGTTGCTGCCGATTAACGCTTCCAGGCAGCCGCGATTGCCACAGCGACAGCGCGGCCCATTTTCCATGACGACGACGTGCCCGATCTCGCCTGCGCCAAACCCATCCCCATAGAGCGGCTGCCCGTTGATGAGGATGCCGGCGCTGATGCCCTGCCCCATTTTGATCAGAATGAGATGGCGGCTGTCTCTGGCGGCGCCAAAGGTGTATTCGGCAAGCGCGGCCATGTGGCTGTCGTTGGCGACGTAAATGGGCGTCTGGTAACGCGCGGCCAGCAGATCGCGCAGATGGACATCCTGCCAGCCGAGGTTGATGGCCTGCTTGATAATGCCCTGATGCGGGTTGACCAGTCCGGGCGTGCCGACCCCGATGCCCAGCACGGCCGTCTCCGCCTGGTTGTACAAAGCGTCAATAAGTTCATAAACCAGCGACAGGGCAGCGTCCCCAGAACGGCCGTTGCGCGCAAACGCCGCCCGTCCACTAATCTTGCCCCGTAAATTAATGAGCGCCCCACAAAACGACTCGCTGCTCAAATCAATGGCGATGATCTGGTAAGCGTCTTCGGCAATCGTCAACAACGTAGCCGGTTTGCCTCCGGTGGGGGGGCTTTGGCCTGTTTCGATGACCAGCGCATCGGCGATCAAGCTGGCAACGATGCTGGATACAGTCGGCCGTGTCAGATTGGTGGCGCGGGCAATGTCGGCGCGGCTGACCGCGCCCTGTTCATAGATCGTGCGCAAAATGAGGCGGGTGTTATGCGTCTTCGTTTGCTGCCGGGTCGCTTTTTTCATCGCTGTCTACTAGACATTATCGGAAATAAGCAAAACAGGAACACAGAGATTCACAGAGTTAAAGATGGACACTATGTTTGCACTTTTGCCCGGTAATCTGTGTTTTACAAATCTAGCAAGAAAGCGCGTCATGCTG
>JACSRF010000399.1 GCA_014879875.1 Anaerolinea sp. | reverse complement strand
GACCAGAGAGACCACACGCATCACTCGTCACATGTCACGCCGAACCCCATGAAATCCTGTAGAGCCAAAGATTTGAGGTTTTCTCATAGCTTGTCAGAGAGCAAGCCAATCGTAAATCGCAAATCGTTCATCGTAAATCCTATAGCTGAATCCTCTCTATTAAACTACAATAATCGCGTGAAGCCTAGAATTTTGTACACCGCGTTCGATCTTGTTCCCAGCCCGAAGGGGGCCAGCACCCACATCACCTACTTTGTGCGCGGGTTGGTTGAGGCTGGCCTGGACGTCACCCTGATAACGGCCGGCGACCCTTCTTTACCCGATCAGGAAAGCTATTACGGCGCAACGCTGCTGCGCGCCCCCTGGGGGGATGACCCGCATTTCTTGCGGCGCGCCGTTGCTTTTGGTCGCTTCGTACTGGCGCACATTGCCGCACAGCCCGCCTATGATCTGGTACACGTGCGCTCTATCTGGAGCGGCTTCCCGCTGACGCAGGTTAAGCGGCCGTATGGGTTTAAGCTGTTGTATGAGGTGAATGGCCTGCCCAGTATTGAGATGAAGTACCATTACCCGGCGTTGAGCGAGACGGCCGTCATCGCCAAACTGCAAGAGCAAGAAAGCGCCACCCTCCACGCCGCCGACGCCATCATCACCCCATCGCAGGTAACGGCCGCTTACCTCACCAGTCTGCGCATCCCCGCCGCCAAGATCACCGTCATCCCCAACGGCTTTGACACAGAGCAGTTCACAGACGACATACGCCAGGCGTCAAGCGTCAATCGCCAAGCGCCAATCGTTCTCTACGTGGGCACATTGGCCGACTGGCAAGGGCTAGACGTGCTGCTGCACGCGCTGGCGCTGGTGGTCGCGCAGCAGCCATGTACCCTGCACATCGTGGGGCGCGGGCGCAAACGGCAGCAAAAACGCCTGCGTAAACTGGCGCAAAAGTTGGGGGTAGAGGAACACGTGACGGTGGCGACGGCCGTTCCCCACAGCCACATCCCCGCCATCATCGCCCAGGCTGACGTGTGCGTCGCCCCACTCAGCTACAACGACCGCAACGTCGTGCAAGGCTGCTGCCCCATCAAAATCCTGGAATACATGGCCGCCGGCAAACCCATTGTCGCCGCCAACCTGCCCGTCGCCCGCGAGTTGGTCTGCGCCGACAGGGAAGCCTTGCTCTTCACCCCCGATGACCCAGAACACCTGGCACAACAACTGCGCACCCTGCTCAACGATCCCCACCTGGCGCGCTGCCTGGGGGAACAGGCAGCCAACCGTGCCCGGCGCGAGTTCACCTGGTCATTGGCCCAATCCCGGCTGCTGGCCGTTTACCAGGACTTGGACGTCTCGTCTGCCGCCACAACCGCCACCGATTCCTCATATGTCGCTTCACGCCTTCCGGCATAAAAGGCAATTTTGTCCTGGATAAATTCGTAGCCAGGGTTCACGTCAAAGTACGTGAAGGCCACATTTTGCGCTTGCCGATCACCCATATCGAGGTCAATCCAGTAGCAGACGCCTTTGTAAGGGCAGATATAGGTGCGGTCGGTCACGATCAGGTGCGTCATATCAACGCGATCCCGCGCAAAATACCAGGCGCCTTCAAATAACTGCACGTGCTCCTCTGCCACGCCCGACGCCAACACCTGCTCATAATGGCTTGCTTTAATTGTAATAATTTCTTGGTTCATATTACATCCTCTTTGTAGACACAATGAACGGGCGTCATCTTACCTGGTGAACATGAGAAGCAAATGAACCCTGAACAAGCAGCGATGTGTTAAAATAACGGCCGTACTAACTTTGTAGCGCAAACTTTCCGGTTTGCGCGAGCGAACTGGTAAGTTCGCCCTACATTTATATTAGGAGAGAGCATGTCAGAATTACACGAAAAATATGCCCCTATTCTTCATTTCAACAAGAACGAACAATTTTTCCCCATGCGTGTCGAAGATATGCTCGCCTACAGCAGCCTGCATACGAAAGATGAAACCAAACCGCTGACCGCTGCGGGGAGTGTGACGCCCGATATCTTGCGACGACACGGCCGTTCCCCCGCCACCTTCCTGCGCACCATCAACAGCGGCCCCTTCTTCGGCCAGGAAGTCATCAACGAGTGGGGCACAGGCGCGTTGGAAATGGTCTACCGTTGGGCGGCCGCCAACCGCACCAGCCTCAACGAACGGCTGGCGCAAAAAGCGTACAGTTGGTTTAGTCCCAAAACGCAAAAAGCGACCCAACTCTTTTGGTGGAACGGCTTGCTCGAACAAGTCTTAAAGGAACATGTCAGCAGCGCGCCCCCGCAGACCTTACCCCGGCTCATCTTGCCTACCACCACCTACGACAGCGCCGTCGCCAATTACCAGGAACACAAACCCGCCTATGCCTACTATTATCGCCAGGTGGTAGATGGCGACTACCTTTGCCTGCAATATTGGTTTTTCTACAGCTTCAATAATTGGGGAACCAGCTTTGCCGGCATGAATGACCATGAAGGGGATTGGGAAGGGATGATGCTGTTTTTCAAACGTGACAGCAACGGCCGTCCTCAGGAGCCACCCGCCTACGTCACCTACGCCGACCACGAATCCCGCCAGACCAAACCATGGGGACACGACGACCTGACCATCGTCGGCGCGCATCCGGTGGGCTACGCCGCCGGCGGCTCGCACGCCACCTACCCCCAGGCCGAAACCCTCTCGCTGGTGCGCCTGTACAGCCTGTTCGATTATGCAACGGGAGACGGCCGTACCATTGACCATACCGACTGGGTACATCGCATCAACCTCGACGACACGCCCTGGTTGGGCCAATTCTATGGCTCCTATGGCACACGCTTCTGGTTGAAGACCGCCCGCGCCCGCACCATCTTGCAAGCCGCGCTCGCCCTCACTCCCTTTAGCGTCCTGGCGCGGCAGGCCATACCAGACGAAATTGAACTGCCCGGCGTCAGCGCCCCACGCGGCCCCATTGACCCCAAACGGCCGCAGTACGCGCAGCCGGTAGCCTGGGCCGGGATTGAAGAAGTGGCAGCGCGGAGATAGGGCATGGCCGTAACACCGTTCATCTGGCTGGGCGCGAAACGGACGCGCAAACACCCGGTCAGTGACAAAGGGAAGCTCCTCGACATCGCCGCCAGCCGGGGGCTGCCCGTGCCCAATGGCGGCATTTTGCTGCACGAACTATATCAACTACTGCTAACAGAAGGGGTCATTGTACTGCATGAACAGCGCGTCACGGTCGCCGACCCCACCTGGCTGCACGAAACGCTGCATACCGGCGCCCGCTTCCCGCGCCTGGGCAAACCCGTTGCCGTGCGCGCCGCTTTTGCGCCCGGCAGCGAGCACGTTCCCGCCCGGCTAGACGTAGATTTTGACAACCCACAGGCGTTATCTAATTCGTTATGCGCAATCTGGTCGGCCGCCGCCCCCGCTGCGCGCCGCGACGTGTTGGTGATGGAGATGGTGACGCGGCAGGTGGCGGGTACGGCCGTTACCGACCCCACCCAACCCCACGACGCCATCCACAGCGCACACACCTTCACCATCCCCCAACTAACCGGCTGGCAGCGCCCCACCGCCAGCCTGCCCTCCTATGCCCAACGGCTGCAACAACTCCTGCGCGGCGTCCGTCGCACCTTTGGCCCCACCGCCCCCTGGCGCATCGAATGGGTAGACGATGGCGCCATCTGCTGGCTGGTACAAATCCAATAACCGACCACCGATTACCGACCACCGATAACCCACTACCGATAACCGATCACCCCCCACCATCCCCCATCCACTGCGCCAACGCCTCTTTCTCTATCACCCAACTGCCGCCCAATTTGAAGGCAGCCAGTTTGCCTTCATCAATCAGACTGCGAACTTGCTCAACCGACAGATTGGCGAAAGCGGCCGCCTGGCCGGTCGTGAACAGGCGCTCTTGCAAAGGCGTAACGGCCGTTTCCACCACCCGACTATCAGACACCGTTTGTAACACCAGTTCCGCGTCCATCTGCCACGCCTGCCAATACGTCGCCAACCGCTGCACAAAAATGCGCGGCCGTTCGGCAAAGATGCGCTGGCCTAAGGGATGGGCGGCCGTTTGCAATTCTGCGCGTCGTCTGGCGATCAAATCCAGCAACAAAGGCACATCCGCCACTGATGCCATAGACGGATCGTGCAGCGCCACCCGCCGCAATTCCGCCAGGTCATGATCATCCCCCAGATAACCCGACAACGTGTGCAGTTCGTCAGCCAGAGGCAGCAGCAGGGCCGGCCATAAATCTTGCATGATTTCCATCTCGTACCACAAATATTTGACCCATTTGCGCCATTCATGAAAGGCGTGCGCGCCACTCTCGGCAGCATAAGCAGCTACAAATGCACGCCGACCACAGCGATAGACCCGGCGCAAACTACGGGCAGCGACGGTAAATTTCATCTTGTCAACAGGCAGTTTGGCAAGACGTTTTCGCGCTGCCCGCACCCGCTGCAACACCTCGTCAATGGCGCTGTCTTGCGTCAAAAGCTGCTGTAAAGCTTGTTCATACCGCTGCGCCAGATACATATGCGCATCGGCCACCAGCGGCGCGGGCAGCGCATCAGGATATTGCTGCTCCAGCGCCGTCAGCGTCTCCAGCAGCACGTAACTGTCGCGGGCTGTGCCCAACAGACGCGACACATCGCGGATACGGGTATTTTCGCGCTGGAAAACGGCCGTGCCCACCCCATCCCGCAGCAGTCGCAGCGCCGCCCGCAGCCGTTTGCAAGATTTACGCGCATTATGCACGGCCTTATCCCGATCCACCGTCTCATCCGTCACCTGCTGCGCAATGGCGTCCGCACACTCCACCGCGATCCGCCGCAGCCCTACGCCTATGGGTTCCTGTTTTTCCAACCGATAAGCCATCCCCTGCTCCTTTGTAAATCGAACATCCCTGTTCGATGTCCGAACAAGGATGTTCGGACTACAGATTTCATTGTCACCTATAATCATATCATGTAATCTCTCATCCATGCTGACACGATACTTATCAACACGCGCATTTCCCCCGGCCATTATCGGGGCTGCTTATTATTGGTTCTACTGGTCATTCGTCTCCCTCTATGACCCGTTTCTCAACGTCTATCTGATGCAGCTTGGTCTGAGCGGCTTGCAGGTAGGCATCCTCGCCACCATTTTGCCCCTGCTCATGCTCATCTATTCCCCATTTGTGGCGACATTTGCTGATCGCTACGGCCGTCTGCGCATCCAAAAAATTCTCGTTGCCGTCTGGGCGGCGCTGCTGCTGCTGTTCAACCTGCCACACACCTTCTGGGGCATCCTCCCGCTGATCACCCTGCTCGGCGTTGCCCGCACCCCGACTATTGCCATTGGCGACAGCATCGTCGCGCGCATGGCCAGCCGCCACCGCCTCAACTTTGGCAGTATGCGCCTGTGGGGGTCTATCGGCTTCGCCACCTTTTCCATTTTAGGCGGCGCCGTCTGGCAGCAAACCGGGTTCGCGCTCATGTTCTCGGCAGCGGCGCTGATGGCTGTCCCGGTCATCTTGATGACCGCCAGGCTTGACGAAGACCCATTGGAATTCGGCGGCGAACGCCCCTCCATGCGCCGTTTATTGCAAGATAGAAGCCTGGTCGTGCTCTTGGTCGTCGCCTTTCTATCTGGCATTCCCCTGGTCGGTACCTACGTCTTCGGCAGCATTACCATGATGGCCATTGGCGGCACGGAAACACACGTCGGCCTGATGTTTGGCCTGTCGGCGCTGACCGAAGTTCCCACCATGCTCACCAGCCGCGCCATCATTCACCGCTTGCGCGGCGCGCCCACCTTGCTGCTCTCGCTGCTGGTGCTCAGCCTGTCGCTGATCGGCTACGGCCTGGCAACCACCCCCTGGATATTGATCCTGGCCGCTGCCGGTAAAGGGGTAGGATATGGTCTATTTTTCGTCACCCTGGTGCAGTTGGTAGATGAACGCGCTGGCGTGTGGGCCTCTACGGCACAATCTATGATGAATGCGGCGATGCTGGGGCTGGCGCCGTTGTTAACCAGCCCGGTCAGCGGCTACATCTTTGACCGCTGGGGTTCCGCTGCGCTCTTCGCCGGCAGCAGTACAACCTTATTCGCCAGCGCCCTCATTTTGGCCTGGGTGTTGCGGCACGGCTGGTTCACGACAACGGACTAAAGGAGTAGCGTCCATGAACACGCCTCCACCCTATCTGCAAGAACGGTACAGATTGGTTGAATGGCTGGGCAAAGGGGGTACGGCCGTCGTCTACCGCGCTTATGACGAAGTGTTGCAGCGGGACGTGGCGCTCAAATTCCTCGCACCGACCACGCTCGCCGACGAAACGCGCCGCGAACGCTTTTTGCGCGAGGCGCGGGCCACGGCGCGGCTTGTCCATCCTCACATCATGACGATCTATGACGTAGGTCAAGAAAGTGGTTGGCTGTACCTGGCTCTAGAATTGATCCCCGGCCAAACCTTACGCATGATGCTGGACAGGCAACCAGGCCCGCTGCCCATCCCCGAAGCGCGCCAGATCGTGCAGCACATCCTGGCGGCGCTGGCCTATGCCCACGCACGCGGCATCATCCACCGGGACATCAAGCCGGAAAATGTGATGGTGACGCCGGACGGGCAAAGCAAAGTGATGGATTTCGGGCTGGCGCTGCCCCAGGATGAAGCGCGACTGACGCGCGAAGGGGCGATCATGGGCACTGTTTTGTATCTGGCACCGGAATTATTGCAAGGGCAGCCGGCGACGGCGCAAACAGATTTGTATGCAATCGGGGCTGTCTTTTTTGAGCTGCTAACCGGCCGTCCCCCCTTTGCCGATCAATCTGCGCTGGGGGTGATGCTGCCACACATTTTGCAGACGCCGCCCCCAGCGCCCAGCCTGGCTAACCCGCGCGTCCCGGTCGCTTTGGATGAGCTTGTCCTGGCGCTGCTGGCAAAAGAGCCAACGCAGCGCCCTGCTTCGGCCGCAGCCACACTCGCCTTGCTGGCGCGCCAGGCAGAGCAGCCCCTTGTGCTGCGCGCCAGGTCGTCGGCCTTGCTGCCGGAGTTGATCGCGTATACGGCCGCTGCGGAAACGGCCGTCGCCCGCGAAAACGAACGCCGCCATCTCGCCCAAATGCTGCACAGCCAGATCATGGAACCTTTGCACATGCTGTTGGCGCAAGCCGGGACGTATGAGCAAACCCTCGCCGCAAACCCAACAGCGCGCATGGCCGTCTCGGTGCTGACGGCGCTGGCGCGGCAGGTGTTGCAGCAGGTGCGCGACCTGGAAGCGGATTTACACCCGGCGCTGCTCGATACGCTCGGCCTGGAAGCGGCGCTAGAGACGTTAGCCAACCGGATGCGGCGCATTTACGGCGTGCAAATTGACCTGGACGTGGCGCGGCTGCGCGAGCGCCTCCCGGCGAAAATTGAACTGGCGCTTTTCCGCGCGGCGCAAGAATCCCTGCAACAATCCATTCAGCAGGGGCGCGCCACGCACATCACCATTCGCCTGGCGCAAATGGGTGAGCAGGTCAACTTGCACGTTGCAGACAACAGCGTCACCCCGGCAACGGCCGTTCTGCCTGACACCCAAACGTACATCCTCCACCTGGGCGGGGACGTGAACAGCCAGGCCAACGCCGGGCAAGGGGCGGCGCACACCATTCAATTTCACCTGACGCCGCCCGCCCAGTTGACGCCGCGCGAGTTGGAACTGTTGCAACTGCTGGCGCAGGGCATGAGCAACAAGGAAATGGCGCAGGCGCTGGCCGTCAGCCCACGCACCATTAATTTCCACCTGGATAATATTTACAGCAAGTTGGGCGTCAGTTCGCGCACGGAAGCGGCCGTTTATGCGCTGCGGAGGCGGTTGGTTGAGTAGTGCATTCGTGCGATAGGCTGACCTGTGCAAATAAACAGGTAGGAACCCCGTCATCTACCCGTTCCGGCAGCCAATGGCGACATGCTATAAAGAAGACAATCAATCATTTTATAACACGAGTTGACAAAGGGTGTGTTTCAAACGAGTTGAGATCCGCCCGATGATCAATCATCGGGCTAGAAAACAACGCCGGATAAATCCGGCTCGAAGTACAGCGCACATCGGTTCAGCCCGGTTTACCGGGCGTCGTTCAATAGCCCGGTCATTGATGACCGGGCGGGGTTGGGCAGCGACAAACTGAAATGCAACACGCGATAGACCCGCCCGACGATCAATCATCAGGCTGCAAAACAACGCCGGATAAATCCGGCTCAAAGCGCCGCGCACATCGGGCGGGGTTGGCCAGCGACAAACTGAAATGAAACATACCCGTTGACAAATCGTGTTACGTCCAAAGGAGACGAACATGAACCTGAATGAACTCAAGCAAACGCTTGCGCCATTGGAGCCTTTATTGGCCGACGCGGCCGTCACCGAAATCATGATAGATAACTTTGACCAGGTGTACGTGGAGCGCCGGGGTCGCCTGGAAGATGTCGCCACACCTTTCCAGAGCAATGAACAGTTATTGGAACTGATGCAGGCGCTGGCCGCTTACGTTGGCCGTCGTCTCGACGCCGCGTACCCGATGGTAGATGCCCGTCTGCCCGATGGTTCGCGCGTCAATATGGTCATCCCACCAGCAGCCATCTCTGGCCCCTCGTTGGTGATCCGCCGCTTCGTTGTCCGCCCGCTAACTTGGGAACAACTGGTGCAGTTTGGCTCGGTCAGTACGGAAATTGTGGAGTTTTTGCAAGCCTGTGTGCGCGGCCGTCTCAACATCCTCGTCGCCGGGGGCACAGCCAGCGGTAAAACCACCGTGCTCAACCTGATCAGCGGCTTCATCCCGGAACAGGAGCGCGTCGTCACCGTGGAAAACGTGGCCGAACTGAACCCGCCCACCACGTTGAAACGCCTGGTGCGCCTGGAAAGCCAGCCGGGCATTGAGGGGCGGCCGGCCGTCGCCATGCGCGATCTAGTCGTCAATGCGCTGCGGATGCGCCCAGACCGCCTGCTGATTGGCGAGGTGCGCGCCGGTGAAGTATTGGAGCTTTTCCAGGGCATGAACACCGGGCACGATGGCACGATGTTCACCATGCACGCCAACAGCCCGCGCGACGCCCTGGCGCGGCTGGAAACGATGGCGACGATGGGCAATCCGACGCTGCCCCTGCTCACCATTCGCCAGCAGATGGCCAGCGCCATCCACCTGATCACCTACCAAGAGCGGCTGCCCGACGGCGCGCGCAAGATCACAAAGGTGACAGAGGTGGCCGGGATGCAGGGGGACAATGTGGCGCTGCAAGATATTTTCCAGTTTCAGGAGACAGGGCGGGAAGACGGCCGTATCCAGGGCCATTACGTCGCCACCGGTTACATCCCTTCCTTCCTGAAAATCTTGCAGCGCGCCGGGCAGAGCGTGCCGTTGCAGCGCTTCACGCCATAAACGTCGGTGATTGATTGTCGGTAAGTAATCCGACTTCCGGCAACCAATTGACCGCCTCGCCAGCACGGACTAAGGGTCCATAAAAGAATAAGTTCCCGCACCCTGGTCATAGAAAGTTGAGCAAGTGCGGGAAGTAA
>JACSRF010000573.1 GCA_014879875.1 Anaerolinea sp. | reverse complement strand
CGGCCGTGCCCACACATTCCCATCACGCTGCCACACCACCAGGTAGGCGTTGGCGCTGCTGTGCCAGACCAGGGCTGGCGCCATTTCGGCGCTGTTGCTGTTAGCAATGACGAAATTGCCGCCCGTCAGCCCGCCGCTTGCGGTCAGGCGCTGGCCGTAAATGTCATCGTTGCCATTGCGCCGGCCCTGCCAGACCACCAGGAACTGCCCATTTCCGGCCACCGCAGCGGCCGGCGCGGTCAGGCTGGTAGTGCGATTGGCAAGCGTCACAACAGTGCCAATTATGCCCATCGTGGATGTTGTGCGCGACTGGATTTGATAGACAACTGGTAGCTCGTAGTTCACACGCTGCCAGGTGACGAGGAAACGGTTGCTGCTGCCGTTATAAGTGACAGCCGGTTGGCTGGCTGGAGCGAGGGTCGTCGTGTCATACACCTTGCCTGCCGATACCCGTCCCTAACAATTTGCCATCACTCAGACACCCGGTTAAACTTTAGCCATGCGCTTTCCTGGCAGGTTACTATTCCTGATTGTGGTCGTGGTGGCGATGATCATCGCCGCTTTCTTTCTGCTGCGGCGTGACACGCGCGCGCAATTTGGGCCGGCGGTCGCCTTGTGTCCCGGCCCCGATGCCTACGGGTACACCTGCGCACCGGGGGGCGCGTTCGCCTACATTGACGCCGCCGAGGACACTTTTTTATACCAGGATGATGGCCTGCTAACGGTGGCCTTGCCCTTCCCCTTCACATTTTACGGCACAACCTATACCGAAGTTCACCTCAACAGCAATGGGACGCTGCATTTTGGCGCGCCCGGATTCGCCGATTATGCCAATGTTTGTTTGCAGCCAGAACCGGCGGCGATGGGCGACATGATCGCCCCGTATTGGGATGACCTCGATTTGACCTATGCGGGGTATTTGGAAACGGCCGTCGTCGGCGCTGCCCCTAACCGTATTTTTGTCGTCGAGTGGGATGATGTGCCCCGCTTTGGCAGTGACCTGGCGGATACAGTGACGTTTGCCGTGCAGTTGTTTGAGGCCACCCAGGACATCGTTTTCCTGTATCAGGACGTGACAACAGTGGAAGGCAGCCGCGGCGGCAGCGCCACCATTGGCTTGCAAAGCGCGGAACAGGGCGTCAGCTTGCAATATAGCTGCAATCAGCCGACCGTGTCCGAGGCGATAGGCATTCATTTTCCACACCCGGACGCCGCCAATGTGGACCTGGGACTGGCGGCGCCCGTTGCTCGGGCAGATGCCCCGGCGCTGGGGGTGAAAGGCCCCACCGCTGATTTGCTCACCCGGCTCAACCAGCGGCAGCCGAATGCCCTGAATGATTTGCAAGCCACGTGGCGAGCGCAGCGTCCGGCGCGGCTGGCGACGTGGCATGAACTGGACCTGACCGGAAACGGCCGTGATGAACTCCTGGTTTTGTGGCGCGGCGCAAGCGGTGAACCGACGCTGACACAGCTTGCCGTGTTGGGGACAACACCGGAAAATGGCTTCACACCTCTATTTGACCAGCGCCTTACTACCCGTGAACGCCCCATAATGGCTGTGACGTTGGCCGCAGCCGTTGATTTAACCGGAGACGGAATAACCGATGCCCTGCTGCATGATGCCCGGCAGGGACAGGTGTTTGTCCTGACGGCCGTCAGCGGCGACCTGCTGCTGTATCCCCTGGCTGACCAGTGTGACGGCCGTTTGCGTGTTGTGGAAGCTGCTGCCGGTGGCGTGCCCCAAATTGTGCGCGACGGGTGTACCATGCCCGGTCGTTTGACAATGGCCTGGAATGGGAGTGGGTTTGTACAGATACGGCCGTGACGATTGACGATTGACGATTGACGATCGGCGCCGTTTCAGGAGCCGCCAAAGCCTTTTCTCAGGAATGAGTACGGAAGATTGGTTCAATCTCCGAAGATTGAACCAATCTAAACGTGTGACTTGCTTAATTCGCGTTCCTTAAAGGAGACCCGACAAGTTTGCCAGACCTGTCAAGTCTTCATTGCCCCCCAAATGTTAAAAAGGACTTGCCAAGAGCGTCTGAAAACGGTACTATGCGCACGTTTTCAGACGATAATAGGCATTAAGATAATGTTTTGGGGTAGGGGCGACTCTTGTGGTCGCCCTCAATTGGGCGGTCACGCACAAGCGGACGGGTACAAGACCGGCCCTTATAAAGCCCTAAATGATTTTCTTAACATCTATAGCTCTAAGAAATAGGGAGAAACAAGATGTTTGAAGTCAATGGAACGTACATTAATCGCCGGGGCAAATATACTGTCCTATCTCTAAATCCACCAAAGATGCAAGTGCGTTACGAGGATGGCGAAGCAGCCGAACTCAAGATCGCCATCCAGGCGCGCATTTGGGAGAACATTTTAGTTGAACAAGAAGCCGCCGCGGCCCGGCGCAGCGCCCGGTCGGCGCAGGCAGCCGGCGGCTCGAAGACGCAATATTTTATTAAAGCCGTCACCGTCCCTTCACCCAGCGAGTTTGCTTTTGCCGGCTGGTCCGAGCGCGTGCTTATGGCCAAAGAAAGTGAAGCGGACATGCTGCAAGCGGGCGACCGCATCATTTATTATGCCTTAGAGACGCAGACTTTTGTGGCCGTAGCCACCATCACCGGCGCGCCGAAAACGGCCGATCCCAAAGATTTCTTTTATACCACTGACCTGGAAACAGCCTGTTTCTTTCCAATTGATGTGGATGCGGCGTCTGTTAAGCTTTCAACGGGGGTGACAGACGACTCTATCGAGCTGGAAAGCCAGCCCAACTTCCGCAAATTGAAGCTGGCCCCGGAAGACTTTTTGAAGATTAATGAAGATGATTTCGAATTATTGGCCGAGATTTTAACGGAGATTGCCGAGTCGGATGAAGACGAGGAGATCGAAGAAGAAGAGTTTGAAGAGGAAGACGAAGATTAAATGAATGAATATATACTGGTATGCGTAGCCTGGCCTTACGCCAATGCGGATATACACCAGGGTAACGTCACCGGTTCCTACTTGCCGGCCGACATTTATGCCCGTTTCCATCGTCTGCGCGGCAACCATGTGTTAATGGTGTCTGGTTCTGACAGTCATGGCACGCCGGTGACGGTGAAGGCGGAGGAGTTGGGCAAATCGGTAGCGGAAGTATTTGATTATTATCACGGCCGTTTCCTCTCCCTCTTCCAACAACTCGGCCTCACCTACGACCTGTTCACCCATACCGATACCGAAAACCATTTCCGCGTCTCGCAGGATATGTTTTTGTCGCTGCTGGAAAACGAATACCTCTACCGTAAAGTGACCAAGCAGATGTATTCGCCAACGGCCAACAAATTTTTGCCTGACCGCTACGTTGAGGGAACCTGCCCGAACTGTGGTTACCAGCGGGCGCGCGGCGACCAGTGCGACAACTGTAACAAGCTCTTTGAAAGCGCGGCCGAACTGGTCAATCCGCGCAGCAAAGTGGACGACAGCCCCCTGGAACTGCGCGACACCGAGCATTTCTTCCTCAATTTGCCCGCCATTGCCGAGGATGGCTTGCACGCCTGGATGCATGATGGCAAAGAGTATTGGCGACCGCAGGTTATCAATTTTGCCCGCAATTTTGTGAACCAGGGGTTAATCGGCCGTGCCGTCACCCGCGATATGGATTGGGGCATCCCCGTGCCGGTGCAAGGGTATGAGAGTAAGGTACTCTACGTCTGGTTTGAGGCAGTGATTGGCTATCTGTCGGCGGCCATTGAATGGGCGCATAACAACGGCACGCCCGATGTCTGGAAGCATTGGTGGCACAACCCGGACGCGCGCACTTCTTACTTTATTGGCAAAGATAATATCCCCTTCCACACCGTGATGTGGCCAGCGCAGTTGTTGGGGGCCAAAGGGTTGTACGCAGACGACCCGAAGCAGCATTTGAACTTGCCTTACGATGTGCCTGCCAACGAGTTCATGAACATGGAAGGGCGCAAAATCAGCGGCAGCATGAATTGGGGCGTATGGATGTTGGACGCCCTGGAGCGGCATGATCCGGACCCGCTGCGCTATTACCTGACGGCCGTCATGCCCGAAACCCGCGACTCTGATTGGAGCTGGCAGGGGTACGTGGATCGCAACAACAGTGAACTGGTCGCCAATTGGGGCAACCTGGTCAACCGTGTGCTCAACATGACCAACCGCTACTTCCAGGGCGTGGTTCCCGCTCCCGGCGCACTGACGCCCCAAGATGAGGCGCTGCTGGCGGCGTTGGATGAAGGGTTTGCCACAGTAGCGCAGCTTTATGACGCCTGCAAATTCCGCGCCGTGGTGCAAGAAAATCTACGTCTCTCCTCTTTAGTCAACCAATATCTGGAAGAGACCAGCCCGTGGACGACGGCGAAAACAGATATGCAAGCCACAGGACGCGCCCTGTACATGGCATTGCAGGCGATCAACGCGCTGAAGGTGCTGTGGTCGCCCATTTTGCCACACACCAGCCAGCAGTTACACGAGATGCTGGGCGAAACGGGGTCGTTGTTTGGGCAGCAAAAGATAGAGAGCTACCAGGAAACCACGCGCAGCCACGTCGCCTTGACCTATGATGGGACAGCGGCCGTTGGCGTTTGGGCGCGATCAGCAATCCCCACCGGCCGCCAATTGCCCAAGCCGCAGCCCCTTTTCAAAAAGCTGGAGCCGTCTGTTGTGGCGGACGAATTGGCAAGATTGGGGACACGCCCGGCGTAAATTGCTGCCCCTGCTGCACCATGCCGTATCAGTTACACAGAGAACACAGAGGAGACACGGAGATTCACGGAGAGATTGGAGAGTTTTTGCGCTTGATTTCTCCATCGTTAAAAGCCGCTCGTTAGAACCAATGAATTTATTACCAAGAAACAAAGGGACAAAGAAATAAAGAGATTCTTTGTCCCTTTGTTTCTTTGTCCCTTTGTAATAAATTCTTAGTAACCCCAGATTTTTTTGCGCGAGTAACCTCCCGCCGTTGCGTCTTTGCGCCACCTTGTTGCAGTGAACTCAGCCAAAACGGACGCAACGAGAACGCGAGATTGTGATAGAATGGTTTGGCGGTCTGGATGCGTTTATTGCAGCGTCGGAAACGGCCGCCTTCTGCAACAACCTGCATAAAAATCCTAAAAGAGTTAAATACACACGATGACCACAGACGACACCAAAATTATTTATTCCATGATGCGGGTGGGCAAAATTGTGCCGCCCAACAAAGAAGTGCTGCGCAACATTTCGCTCTCTTATTTTTATGGGGCGAAGATTGGTGTCTTGGGGTTGAACGGCGCGGGGAAGAGCACGCTGCTGCGCATTATGGCAGGGGTAGACGAGGAGTTTATGGGGGAAACGGCCGTAACCCCCGGCTATACCATCGGCTTTCTGGAGCAAGAACCCACCCTGGACGACAGCAAAACCGTGCGCGACATTGTCGAAGAAGGGGCGCAAGACATTGTGGAGGCCCTGCGCCAATTTGACGAACTCAACCTGAAATTTGGCGAACCCCTCAGCGATGATGAAATGAATGATCTGATCGCCAGGCAGGGCAAGCTGCAAGAAAAGCTCGACCACATGAACGCCTGGGACATTGACAGCCGCCTCGAACTGGCCATGGACGCCCTGCGCTGTCCGCCCGGTGACACGCCTGTTGCCATCCTCTCTGGCGGGGAACGGCGGCGCGTCGCCCTCTGCCGCCTGCTGCTGCAACAGCCGGACATCCTGCTGCTGGACGAGCCGACCAATCATCTGGACGCGGAAACGGTAGGCTGGCTGGAGCGCCATTTGCAAGAGTACCAGGGCACGGTCATTGCCGTCACCCACGACCGCTACTTCCTCGATAACGTCGCCGGCTGGATTTTGGAACTGGATCGCGGCTACGGCATCCCCTGGAAAGGCAATTACTCCTCCTGGCTGGAGCAAAAACAGGCGCGGCTGGCGCAAGAGAAAAAAGTAGAGGCGCAGCGCATTAAAACGCTGGAACGCGAGCTAGAGTGGATTCACATGTCCCCCAAAGGGAAACTGGCGAAATCGAAAGCGCGCATTAACGCCTATAACCAGTTGTTGACGCAGCAGACAGAAAAGGCGCAGGAAGATCTACAGATTTACATTCCGCCTGGGGAGCGCCTGGGCGACATTGTGGTCAGCGCGCAGACGGTGCGCAAGGCGTATGGCGACACAATGCTCTATGAGGATTTGACCTTTGACGTGCCGCCGGGGGCGATTGTGGGCATCATCGGCGGCAATGGCACGGGCAAGACGACGCTGTTTCGCATGATTGTCGGCCAGGAACAGCCAGACAACGGGGCGATGCGTGTCGGCGACACGGTACACATGGCTTATGTGGATCAATCCCGCGACACGTTGAACCCAGACAATACGGTCTGGCAGGAAATCTCAGAGGAGGAAGAGACAATCTTGCTGGGGACGCGGCGTATGAATTCACGGGCTTACGTCGGCCGTTTCAATTTCACCGGCGCCGACCAGCAGCAAAAAATCGGCGATTTATCGGGCGGTGAACGTAACCGGGTACATCTGGCAAAGATATTGAAATCGGGGGCAAACTTGCTGCTGCTGGATGAACCGACCAATGACCTGGACGTGAACACGCTGCGGGCATTGGAAGAAGCGCTGCTTAATTTTGCCGGCTGCGCCATCATCATCTCCCATGACCGCTGGTTCCTGGATCGCGTGGCGACGCACATCCTGGCATTTGAAGGAGACAGCAGTTGGCGGTGGCACATCGGCACGTACAGCGAATATGAGGCAGAGCGGCGCAAACGGTTGGGCGCGTTGGCCGACCGGCCGCATCGGGTGACGTACCGTAAGTTGACGCGGAATTGAGGCGCGAAACGTAAAGTGTGAAACGTGACCAGCGGCGCACCCTGTTTCACGCGAAACCTCACGAGATCCAAAAAACCCACGATTTTTTTACGGCTAATTATGATGAAAACGGGCACAATCTCCATAAATGAAAAACGGGATTAAGAGATTGGGGGATTTTTCTTAATCCCGTAACCCCTTAATCCCCGCCATTTCCAAAGGAGTTCATATGCGTAACCATACAACTGTCTTTGTCTGGATCATCATCTTGCTGCTGTTAACGGCCGCTTGCGGCGTCTCCCCAACGCCCACGCCAGAACAACCTGAAGTAGCCGCCCCGACAGGGGTTTTGGTCTTTGGCGATATTTCTGACGAGGCGGCCGAAACGATTAACGGGACACAACCTATCGCCGACCACCTGGCGTCACAATTGGGCGCCTACGGCATTGGCCGCGCCGAGGTCAAAATTGCGCCTGATTTAGAGACGATGGTGCAGTGGATAGCCAATGGGGAAGTTGACCTCTATTTTGACAGCCCCTATCCGGCGCTGGTTATCGCGCAAGAGACAGGCGCCGAACCGATTTTGCGGCGCTGGAAATATGGCGTCTCTGAATATTATTCGCTCTTTTTTGCCCGCGCTGATGCTGGTTTGACCACTCTCGCCGATTTGCAAGGGCAGATGGTCGCTTTTGAGGAACCTTTCTCGACATCCGGTTATATGCTGCCCTTGTCCTATCTGCTGGAGCAGGGGTTCAATCCGGTTGAGAAGGGTATGCCCGAAGCGGCCGTTGCTGCCGATGAAATCGGGTACGTGTTCAGCACAGCGGACAATACCACCATTCAATGGGTTGTCAGCGGCCGTGTGTCGGCCGGTGTGGTAGACAATGTGGGCTATGAACTATTTATCCCCGCCGCAACGCGCGCCGAACTGATTGTGCTCGCCCAGACAGAAGACGTGCCGCGGCAACTGGTCCTGACGCGCCCCGGTATGGACCCGCAGCTCAAGGCGGCTATTAAATCTTTGCTTATGGGCATGGATAAGACCGAAGAAGGGCAGGCCGTGTTAAAGATATTCCTGACGACACAGTTTGATGAATTCCCCGAAGGCGCGACCGTGGCCCTGGCGCGGATGCAGGCGTTGTATGAGTTGGCTCAATCACGCTAATGATGGAATTACCGGAACAGCAACGGCCGTTAGCCCTCAAGCTGATGCTAACCATCACCGTCATTGTGGTGCTGGCGGTGACGATTGTGACCCTGCTTGCCATTCGGCGCGAACGGGGAACCTTTCAAGAGGAGTTGGAGCAGCAAGCCGCCTTGCTGCTCAATACCATCGCGGCCAGCAGCGCCGACTCCCTCTACTTTCTGGACACCGATTTTTTGTCAGATTTGATGCTCGATTTGGGCCGTTTTGAAGTGATGACCTTTGGCCGCATTTATGATCGTGACGGCCGGATCATTGCCGATGCCTTTACCCCTGGCGCTTTGTTTAGTTTCAACGCTGACCCTTACGGCTTGTTCTTGCTGCAAAGCGACGAGACGGTCTTTGAATGGCGGAGCAATGAACTGATTGCCGGGCAGCCGGTGATCATTGGCAACAATGTTGTGGGCGCTGTCAGCGTTGGCCTGCCCACCGCTGCCCTCAACGCCAAAATTGTGGTCGCGCGCAACGAGGGCATTGTCGTCGCGGCCATTGTCATTGGCGTCGGTCTCATCCTGGCGTTGCTTTTCACCCGCTCCATCACCATCCCCTTGCAAACCATGATCCAGGCCATCCAACAGGTAACAGAAGGGGACCTGTCCCAACACGTCGCCATCCACAGCCGTGACGAATTAGCCCTGTTGGGGGGGTATTTTAATCAGATGACCGCGCGCCTGCGGCAAACGTTGCAGCAGATGGAACAAGAAATTGAGGAACGGAAGCGCACGCAGCTTGCACTGGAAGCGGCGCGCGACGCCGCCGAAGCGGCCAACCGCGCCAAGAGTACATTTCTCGCTAACATGAGCCACGAGCTGCGCACGCCGCTCTCCGCCATCATTGGTTACAGCGAGCTGATGCTGGAACAGATAGCCCAGGCTGACTATGCAGAACTGGAAGATGAGTTGCAGCGCGTCATTGCTGCTGGCGATCATTTACTGATGATCATCAGCGATATTCTTGACCTGTCGAAAATTGAGGCTGGTAAAATGGAATTGGCGCCAGAAACATTTGATTTAGCCGAGTTTGTACAAAGCGTTGTCATGACGGCGCAGCCGCTAACCCAGAAGCGGGGCAATCAGCTTGTCGTTTCCTACGCCGATAACCTGGGGCATCTTTATGCGGACCGCGCCCGTGTGCGCCAGATTTTGCTCAATTTGTTGGGCAATGCCGCCAAATTCACCAACAACGGCGTCATTACCTTTACGGCCGTGCGCGAAACCACCACCGCGCAGGAATGGTTCCGTTTTGTCGTAGCTGATACCGGAATTGGTATTCCAGTCGAGCAACAACATCACCTGTTCAAGCCCTTTGTGCAAGTAGACCCGTCCAGCACGCGCCGCTATGAAGGAACGGGGTTGGGACTGGCGATCAGCCATCGTTTTTGCCAGATGATGGGGGGGCACATCACCGTGGCGAGTGAAGTTGGCCAAGGGTCTACGTTTACCGTCCATTTGCCGGTCACAACGGAAACGCGGGGATTAGGAGGTTTTTGATCCCCTCATTCGCACCCTTAGTACCTCTCTAATGAGATGTTTGCATGATGTACAAGAATTTTTAACGCAAAGGGGCAAAGGAAGAAAGGCGCAAAGGAT
>JACSRF010000252.1 GCA_014879875.1 Anaerolinea sp. | reverse complement strand
CACCATATTGAACGACGAAGTATTCACCTGCATACCGATTGTGAACATAGTCTAGCTGGGCTTGACCACCATTGTTGAGATAAATGTAATTCCAATCTCCTCGGGCGGGGACGGTTGCATTGCCATCGCCATTAGTGTCTCCTCCCACGCTATCATCACGTAGAGAGGTGAAGGTGATGGGTTGGGCGGCCGTGCCTTCTGCAGTTAACGTCCCATTGATGTGGAGTTGCCTACTCAGATCGAATTTGACGATGACGCCGGGTTCGATGGTCAATGTAACGCCAGAGTTCACGGTGACATCACCGGTGACGACGTAAGGACTGCCGGCCGCTGTCCAGGTGGTATCTACGGTAATAGGGCCGCTGACGTAGGTGGTTTCGGGCGCTAACAGGGAGTCGGCGTGGGCCGGGGCAAGAAAGGGTTGGGTAAGGAACACGGCCGTACCCGCCCCCACCACCAACAAAACCAATAACAACTTGTGTATTTTCCGGTACATGTTTTAATCCTCCATCGGTAACTTCGCCAGCAGCTTCTCGGCCACGGCCGTATCCAGACTCGCCCCTAACTGAACAAAAATCATCTGCGCTTCGATGGCATAGGCGCGGGCTTCGGCTTCACGGCCGTTCACCCCCGCCACTATCTCCGCCAAAGCCAGCAGCGCCTGCCCCGTCTGGTAGCGCATCTCCGCCTCTCGTAAGCGCTGCAAACTTTCTGTCAGGAGATGCACCGCCCTTTCCGTCTCCCCCCCGGCGGCCAACGCCTGGGCGTATAGCCGCTGCACCGGCTCCGCCTCGTCGGCCAACACCTCCGCGTCGGCAGCCAACCATGGCTCAAAAATGGCCTGGGCGCGCGCCGCGTCGCCCTGCGCCAGCGCCAGCTGCGCCCGCCAGCGGTCTACGGTGGGTTGGAAATCTACGGCCGTCGCCGCCAATTCCGCCGCCGTCGCCAATTCCACCCCCATCGCCGCCCACGCCTCTTGCCGCCAGGCCACCATCGCCAAAATGACATGGGCGATAATCTCCACCTGGGCCGCGGCCATCGGTTCGGCCAGGGCCAACGCCTGCCGCGCCTGCGCCGCGCTTTGCGCCAGATCTCCCTGATGGAAAGAGAGGTCGGCCAGATTGGCCAGGACGCGCGCCTGCTCGTATCGGTCGCCCACCCGCGCCAGCAAGGTTATGGCCTGCCGGTACGCCTCCCCAGTAGCCGCCCAATCGTCCATCTCAAAGGTGAGGACGCCCAGGTTGCTGTAATTTTTCACCTGGCCCAGCAGGTCGCCCGTCTCCTCACAAATGGCGATGCTCTGGTGACAGTGGGCCAGCGCCTCCGCCAGCCGCCCCTGGGCGCGCAGGGCAATGCTCAACAGCCGGTGGGCTACGCCGCCCGCCGACAGCGCGCCGCTGGCCTCGGCCTCGGCCCACGCCTGCCGTGCTTCCTGCTCTGCTTCTGTGTATTGCCCCTGGCGCAGTTGGACAATGCCGCCCAGGGCGTGCAGCATGGCCGCTTCTGGCGTCGGCAGACCGGGCAGCAGCGCCAGGCCGCGCTCCCGCCACGCCCAGGCGTCTTCTAAATCTTTTTGCAGTTCCCCCAATCGGCCCATTTCATAACACAAGCGCGCCTGGCGACGAGCAAACCTTTCCCCCTGGCCGGGTAACTCATACGCCTGCTGCCAATGGGCCTGCGCCCCGGCAAAATCACCGGTAGTCGCCATAACCTGCCCCAGTTCCAGTAGGAGGTCCGCCAGAGCGTTGCCGTCCACCTCGGTCTCGCCTGCCAATTCCAGTGCCCGCTGTAAATGGCCCAGGGCGCTCTCGTTGGCGTAAGCCTGCGCGTCCCGCGTTCCCGCCTGCCGGTGATAGGTAAATGCTTTCACCTTCTGCTGCCCCCGGTCAAAATGGTAGGCCAGGACGTCCACGTGAGGCGACAGGTCAGCGGCGTAGGTCTCTTCTAACCATTCCGCCACCTGAGCATGATATTGCCGCCGTTTGCTCACCGGCATGTTGTCGTAGGCCACCTGCTGTACCAGCCCGTGCCGGAAACGGAAGCCGGGCCGCTCGCCCGTCCCTACCGCCACCCGCGCCGGCTGGAAGATGTCGGCATTGCGGATGGCGCGCATGTGCTGGTCAAACTCCTTCAGGTCGCGCCCAGTCATCTGGAAGAGATGGCGCACGCTGTCGGTGGCGAACTCCAGGCCGAGGATAGCCGCCAGCCATAAGACCCGCCGCGCCCCAGGGCTGCTGAAATCGAGATCATCAATCCGGCTTTGAATCACCTGGTAAAGCGATGGGGGCGCGGCGCGCGGTCGCAGCGGGCCGGTTGTTTGCCAGCCGGAGGCCGTTGGCGTCAGGTCGCCGCCGGCGATAAGGGCGTAGAGCAGTTCCTCCATGTAGAGCGGATTGCCATCGGTGGCGGTCAGGACGAATGTTTGCAGGGTGGCGGGAAGCTGCTCCGTTTGCAGTAAGTTGGAAAGTAACTGTCGCCCGGCGCCATCGCGCAGTTCGGCCAGGGGCAGCGGGTGGCAATATGCCCGGTAGTGGCGCTCCAACTCTTGCCACGTTTGCCAGACGGGGTGTTGGCGCTGCGGCCGGAAAACCAGGCAGAAAAGCAGGGGCAAATCGTCCGGTAGATGCGCGACCAGAAAGAGCAGCATGTCCAGGGAGGCGGTGTCGGCCCAATGCAAATCTTCCAGGATGATGATGCACGGCCGTTCCCCGGCCACCACCGTCAGCCAATCGGCCACGGCCAGGCGAGCATTCATCTGGCGCGCCTCCGGCTCTAAATCGTCCAGATAGCGCGCCAGGTCCGGTTTGCGGGCAAAATCGAGGTTGAGAAAATACCCCAGGTAAGCCAGTTGCCGGTTGGCGCGATCCAGCCAGCCGGTAGCCGCCTGTGCGAAACCCTGATGCAGCCGTTTAGACAACTTTTGCCAGCGCATGTCGCTGCTGTCATCGGCGGCAAAATCCAGGGATTGCGCCAGGATGTCCTGGAAAAGCGTGTGCGGGCGCTGGCCGTAGGCACGGCCGTATCCCACCAGCCAGGTCACAGGGTCATCGGGCGCGGTCACAGCGGTCACGGCCGTTCGCCACTCGGTCAGCAAACGGCTCTTACCTACGCCCCCTTCGCCGGTGATGGCCACAATTTGTTTGCCCGCGCCAAACACCAGGTCATCATATCGCTTGCGCAAAAAATCCAACTCTCCCTCCCGACCGACTAATGGCGAGAAGAGGGGAGGGTGCCGCTGGCGCACCGGGCCGGTCAGCTGCGCCTGTTCCAGGCGGTAAACGGGGGTAGGCTGGTCAATGCCTGACAGCGCCACCGGGGGTAAGGGAACGGCCGTGAACTCCGCCTCTATTTGCTGCCAGACTGCCTGGCTGACCCACACTTCGCCCGGCGCGACCTGCGCCATGAGCCGGGCGGCCAGATTGACCGTATCGCCCATGATGGTGTATTCGCGCTGATGGTGGCGAGCAGACCCCACACTCCCGGCGAAGACAAAACCGGTGTGCAGACCAATGCGCTGCGATAGGAGCGCCGCCGCTGACGCCTGGAGGCGGTTCATCGCCGCCTGCATAGCCAGCGCTGTCAGGGCGGCGCGGCGGGCATCCCGTTCGTGGGCCACCGGCGCGCCAAAGATGACCATGAGCTTGTCGCCCTGGTCATAGAGGTCTACTTTGTTGATGACGCCACCGTAGTAAGCCACCTCTTCTTGCATCGCTTGCAGGTATTCGTTGAGGACGCGGGCAATGCCCTCCGGGTCGTCCGGGCCATGGGCGTTGATGACCTGGCTCATGCCGGTGAAGTTGGCAAAGAGGACGGTGGCCGGCCGATGCTGCCCTTCCATCTCTTCTTGCAGTCGCTGGTAAATGAGTTGGGGTAAGACACGGGCCGGCAGGTAGGGGGTCAGCGCATCCAATCGCGCCGCGATGCCCCAGAGATCATCGGCTAACCCATCCAATAGTTCCGTGATTTCGTCCCAAGAGCGGCTGAGGCTGGCGGTGGCCCGGTGGGGTACGGCCGTGACCCGGAAAAAGTCGGGGTGGTCGAGGAGGGGTTCGGCTGTAATGCGCTCTTGTACCAGTCGGTAGGTTTCAGCGCTGATGATGATGTCGTCACGGTCGGCGGCGGTTTCGGCCTGGGCCGTTTGTTCCACGACGCTGCCGGTGAGGATGTATTCCATGTGTTCGGCTGTGCCAGCCGTGGCGGCAAAGAGCAGCCCGGTGTGGTTAGCCAGTTTGATGTGCAGCGGGAATAGCTCCTGAAATAGCTGCACCTGGGCAAAGCGGGCGGACATAACCGCCTGCATTTCCCAGGCGGCCCACAGCGCATCCATCGCGCCCTGGGCATCCGGGTTGGCAAAGAGGCAGAGCATGGCATCGCCACTAAAGCGGATGAGACGGCCGTTATGCTTAAATAACACCCCCAACAGCACATCCAGGCACTCATTGACCAGGTTGGTGATGGCTTCCGCGCCTTCGTGACCGGCCATCTGCCGCAGCCGTGCGGTGAGGGGGGTGAAGCCGGAAATGTCGGCAAAGAGCAGGGTTCCTTCCAGGAAGTGGCCGCCAATCTGCTGTTCCGGGGGGCGGGGTTGGCGCAGCAGTTCCAGCGCCAGGTGACGCGGCAGGTAGGTGACGACGGCAGCCAGCAGTTGGCGCAGGTGTGGCAGGCAATGGGCGGCCATCTCGTGGCGGGGGACCTGGACCATGGCCTGGTATAACTCGTCTGCCAGGTAGTGACGCAGCCGTTCCCAGTTGCCACTGAAGGGGGGTGGGGAGACGGCCGTTGCGCCCAACGGCGCCCACTCTGGGTTGATGTCCCTGGCTTCCGCCTCGTTCAGAGCGCGGTAATTGCCGGCGGACAACAAGGCGTTGGCGTCATCCAGGGAGTGAATTCCGCGCGCCTGGTGCAGGGCATATACCAGCGCCAGCAGGACATCGCGGTCGTTCTGGCTAATGCTGCTTTTGCCACTCTCCCAATAGCTGATGGTGGCGCCAACCACGCCCATATCTCCCAGGTAATGGCCGATCAATTCACCCAACCGCTCCTGGGTCAATATCCGGCCGTGTTCCGGGTCTACACTGCGTTTGCGGTACGTGCGCAATAACTGAGCAAATTCGGACATGGGCGCCTCCTGAAAGACGGTAATCGGTGGCATATTATTTTGGAACACGGAGCTTCATGGAGGAATCACAGAGTTTCACAGAGAGAAGAAGCGGGAATAGAGAGAAGCTCTTTCCATTTCATGTTCATCCTCTCTTCCCTTCTCTGTGTGTAACCGTTCACCCCCCGTAGGGAGTGAATGATTACTCTCTGTGAAACTCCACGTAACCTGAACAAATACGATCTTAACTGCTGTGGCGCATTGCTTGTTTGAAGCCTGTTTAAATTGGGCTTAAGCGCCGTTCAAGACGGTTTTAACTGGGTTTGATGGCTATCAGGATCATCGCCAGTTAGGATGAAACCAGATTGACCGGCCGGAAAATCCTTTTAGCTACTGTGGCGTTGTTTGCGCGATTCATGAATGGGTAATCCCTGGCGCGCCAGCCGAACACGCTTCCTTAATTAATCCTGATGGAGGTGTCCTATGAGTCTCAATGTTTGGCGTCGTTATCTGATCTATTGGTGGCTGGTCACGGCCGTTTTCATTACCCTCATCGCCGTGCCAATGGTACCACCGGTTCTGGCCGGTGATTGTGTCCCATCCTCATCGTCCTCTTGTACCGGTTAATATCGTTCACAGACGGTCAGCCGTCCACTAAGACTGGCTGGCCGCTCTACTCCAATAACGCTGCCCGTTCCATTAAAAACTCACGCTGTAACTCTTGCGCCCAGGGATGCGTTGGATGGCGGGCTAATAGAGTCAGGGCTTCGTCGTAGGTCGTGACGGCCGTCTGCACATCGCTCAGTAAACCCAACGCTTCACCCAACGTGCCCAACGTATTGGCTAAATTGAGGTTGTCTTGAAGTTGCTGCCACAGAACAGTGGCCTGTTGCAGACAGACCAGCGCTTCGGCCGGTCGTTGTTGCTTCACCAGCACGTTGCCCAGGTTTTGGGCGACGATGGCCTGCGTCATGTAGCTGCCATGATGCCGTCGTAAAAAAGAGTCGGCCAGGCGGAAGGCAACTTCAGCCTGGGTGTACTGCTGCTGTAAAAAGTGCAGTACCCCCAGGTTGATATGTACCTGAATTTTGTCTAGCTCGCTGTCGGTGGCCGCCAGATGGTGTAGGGCTTCCTGATAACAATGCCCGGCAACAATGTAGTTCTGCTGCTGCTGGAATAGAATCCCCAGATTTTTCAGGATGCGCGCCAGTTGCGTAGACTGTTGTAGCTGCTGCCAGATGGCCGCCGAACGGCGCAGTCGGGCTTCCGCCTGGGCAAAATCTTGCTGTTCCAGGGACACCTGCCCTAAGGTGTTCCACAGGCTGCCCTGCCATTTTTCGGCATTATCCAGTGCGCTAAAGAGAGTCAAGGCTTGTTGCCCATAAGACTCGGCCAGATCATAGGCGCGCCGGGCATGGTAATCCAGGGCGAGATTGCCCCAGGCTTCGGCCAGGCTCCAGGCGTCGCCGGATTGGTGGGCGGCCGCTTCGGCTTCCTGGTGCAGCCGCAGGGCCTGGTCCAGTTGCCCGTTCAGGCGGCGTAATTGCCCCAGGCGGGTGAGCAGCCGGGAACGTTGCGTTGGTTCGTTATTAGGGTGGACGGAAACGGCCGTTTGCCACAGTGGCAGCCATCTTTCCCAATACCCGCACCGTTCGATGAGGGGAAACAGTTGCAGCAGGAGGGTGGCCGTAGACGGCCGTGTCTCCGGCGGCGCCAGCCCCATTTCCACCGCCAGCAGCAAATTGGCCTGTTCCTGCAAAAAGGTCCGCGCATCTGCATCCGTCAGCCGCCGCATTTGTTCCTGCCAGTAAGTCAGGTTAGCAGCAATGCCTCGAATGAAGTGCGGGGTAGGCTGGGTCATGAAGTCCCCTTAACTAAGGCCAATGGCTGATTTCATGCAGAAGAAACGTTCTGGTCAGGCTGTGAATGGCGTAGCGGCGTTCGTTGAGCGTGCCGCGTACTTCCAGGAGGGAGCGACGGATAAGTTCTTGAATGGTCGGCAGCAGTTGCGCCGGCTCCAGGCTGCTGATAGCTTGTAGCTGCTCCGGCGTGGCCCCACTGTCCGCGGCCAGCGGCATAACCTCCAACAGTGCTTTGGCTGGTTGGCTCAGGGATTGCCAGGCCTGCCAATAAATATGGCGGTACAGGTCGCCGGTGGCGGCAGTTTGCACCTGGGCCAGGTCGGCCAGGACGTGGGGCAGCGCCAAATCCTGACTTAAGCCGACGACGAGTTTAAGAGCCAATGGATTGCCGCCGGTGCAGGCATAGATGGCGTGTAGCTCGGCTTCCGAGGCCGCGGCCAGGGCCTCGTTGCCAATCTGGCGCGCCTGGTCGCGGAGCAGCGCCAGAGCGGCCGGGGTAGGCAACTCGGCCAGGGAGAAGAGGTAGACGGTGGCCTGACCGGACGGCCGTACCCGGTTGGTAAGGACAAATCGGCTCGGCTGGGACAAATCGTGCAGGCTGGTCAGAAAGTCGGCCGATAGCTCAGTCTCCAAATTGTCCAGTATGACCAGCGAGGGAAATAGCTTGAGCGTCTGGCGCACTTGTAGATTCCTTTCGGTGGGGGGCGCGGTTGCGGGCAGCAGCGGGCATACGGCCGCGGCTAACTGCGACATCAGCCATTCAGCCGTCAAGGACATAGCAGGCTGTTCGGCGTTGAGTACAGTCAGCCAGATGATTTTTTGGTAGCTGAAATGGGGGATGATCTGGCGCACGGCCGCGTTCACCAACGACGTTTTGCCAATGCCTCCCATCCCGGTTACAGCGATGACCCAGGGGGCGTGCGGGGCGTGCAGCAATTCCACCAGTTTAGGCAATGGGGTCTCTACGCCAAAAAGCGCATGGTAACTGGGTGGCAGCAGCAGCGCTTCCAGTTGAGAGGCGCGGACCATGCGAGCGTCCAGTTCTTTTTGCCAGAGGATGGCGGTTAGCGCCTGGATAGCCCGGTTTTGTCGCCGTTTGAGCTGGTCTATGCCCAAATGCAGCCGGTTAGCCACTTGCTGCACAATCTCGCCATCCAGAAAGCGCCAGGTGAGGATGCTGGCGCTGTCGGAGTCTTGCTGCGCCAGTTCTTGTACACAGGCGAGGAGTACCTCATTGGTCGCCAGACGGAGGGTGGCCGGTAAGTCGCCGGTCATAGCGGCGCGGCGCTCTTGCACCAGAATGAGGTTGTCGAGTCGGTCTTGCGGGTCGCCTTCGGCTTTGCCCCAGGCGGAGAGGGCAGCATGAACGGCCGTTTGCAATTCGGTTACGTTATTCGGGTCACGGGCACACATTGGCCTATCATAACATAGATTGACTGTGTTCGATACCTGGGCCGCCCTACTTCACTCCTTTTCGCCCTTTTGCGCACACTTGCGCCTTTTTTGTGTTGTGACGACCGTTTTTCCCTCCAGAATCGCTCTGGTTAGTATCTTCCCAAAACCGTCTGATTAATTTTAGACTGGCAGCAGGCCATCTTTTTGGCGTTTTTTGAGATTGGAGACGACTGGATGATCTGTTATGAATACACAAAAGCTTTACCAATTTGATCAGGCGAGGGACTCTATTCAATTTAGAATCTCAGGGCGTGGCGTGCTGCTGCTCCTGGCTGCCTTTCTGGTATTTTGCACCCCCTCATTTGCACAGGCTCGCTCCCTTTCCAACAACTCCCACACCAGCAATGTTTCCATTGCTTACGACGAGACGCAGAGCGGGGCCATCGTCTCGCCGGTTGGCACGGTAGGGTATAGTTTCCAGGGTCAGGTTGGGGAGAATATCCTGGTCAGAGTGATGGTTACGTCTGGTAATCTTGACCCAGAATTCCGTCTATTTCGACCCGATGGAACCCTGCTGTGTGATGGACGCACATTAGGGGCGTTTGTAGAGAAGACATGTATCATTAACGCAACTGGCCCCCACGAGATTCTCATTAGCGCATGGGGCGGTAACACAACCGGGAATTTTGACCTTTACCTGCAACGTACCAGTAATCCGGTCGGGCAAATAAATCTGCCATTTGACGAAACGCAATCAGCAGCCATCACCCCTTCGATTGACCTGAATGCCCACACGTTTACGGCCGTTCCCCAAACACCCCCTCCTCCCTCCACCTCATTACCCATCAAGGCTTACCTACCCATCATCACAGGTGGTGGAAGTAATGCGTTTAGTGATAGTGTCCTGGTTAGAATGAAGGCCACGTCAGGTTCGTTAGATCCTCAATTCCGAGTTTTTCGCCCGGATGGTAGTCTACTCTGTGCCGGCCAGACTTTAGGAAGTTTCGTAGAAACCCTATGCCTGGTTGACAGAAGCGGCGATCACGCAATTTTGGCTGGCGCCTGGAATGCTAACGCCACTGGTAACTATGACCTGTATATTCAAAGCACTGCTTATCCGGCCAATGCGACGCCAATTGCCTATGACGAAACGCAGTCAGCCAGCGTCAGCCTGCCTGTAGACTTGAATGCGTATACCTTCGAGGGGACGGCCGGTGACCAGGTGCTTGTCAGAATGCGGGCAACGG
>JACSRF010000670.1 GCA_014879875.1 Anaerolinea sp. | reverse complement strand
GATGCCATAACTGCGCGAGATGCGGCTGCCTTCGTCGAGCACCGGCGTAAAGGTGAAGCCGTTGTCGTCGTAGAAAAGCGCACTAACGTTTCCGGATCATCCTGGTTGACGATCAAAATTCGGAGAGAGACGCGTCGGCTGAAGCCCCGACCCCCAGTAGTCGGCAGGGTAAACGCTTGTTGCAAGTGTGAACAGCGCCAACCACACGGCCGTTCCCAACCCCGTCAGCCACCACCCCACCCGCACGCTAACTGGCCGATACACAAATGTCACCTCATGCCGCCCAGCCGCCACAAACACCCCGCGAAACAGGCCATCCACTTGCAGCAACGGGGCCGGTGTGCCGTCTACGGCCGTCTCCCATCCCGGATAAAACGCATCGGTCAGTAACAGCAAGGCCGGAACGTCGCTCTGTGTGGCGACCGTCACCGCTTCCGGCGCGTAGGCGAGAATGGTCGCCTTGCCGCGAAAGGGTTCCCGCGTTGGCATGGGCAGCGCGTCCTGAGTAGGGGAACCGACGATGATGGCCGTCGTCGCCGGTTCAAATTCCGGTTGGCGCATCACGGCCAGCGCCGCCGCCATGTCGGGCTGCCACTGCCAGTCGGCCACCAAAAAGGCGCGTGGCAGTGCGTCTAAATTCTCGTAAATCTTCACATCGCCCGAATGAATCAGCCGGTACTGGCCGGGAACCAGGGATAAAAACACGCCATCCTGTTCATTGACCAGCGTCATGGCTTGCACCTCCCAAACGGCCGTATCCGCCTGTAAGGCTAACGCGGCCAGGGCAATGGGAGTATCTTCTCCGGTAGGGAAGGCGTAACGGAGCAAATCCACGTCTACCCGCTGTGGCGACAGCGACCAGGCCGCGCTATTTTGGGTAGTGGCAATTAAGTCACCGGGCGCGCCGCTGCTGATGACGTAAACGGCCGTCGCCGCCAGCTTTGGTACGTATCCCACCGGCAGCCGTTCCCCGGCCGCCAGCGTCAGCGGATGCTGCCGGTCAAAAAAGAGAGAGAAATCTCGCCCTGGCCCCGCCGCCCGCCATTCGTCCCCGGTCTTGTCGGTGATCAAAAAGCGCGTGTTGAACAAATCGAGCCAGCGCGCCGCAGGCACAGCGGGCAAATATTCGCGCAAACGGCCGTCGCGCGTCTCTACGCCATCCGGCAGCAGCAAGGTCATCATCTGGCTGTACAGGCGGGGCGGCAAAATCCCCCCATCAAAGCCGTCCACCGCCGCCAACCCATACGCCAGCGACAAATTCGGGGCGATGATCTCCTTCTGCTTTAACGCCACCGTGTAATCATACCGCGCCGCCGCGTCCAGTTGGTCGGCGTAAATGGCGTCAATCTCTGCCTGGTCACCGGGGTCAAAGAAGGTGTTGGAGAGGCTGAGGAAACGGCCGTCGTTTGGCGTTACCGATAACCGTTCACCGACAACTGATAACCGATCCTCGTTCGCCGCTAACAGGCGCGCCACCGGCGGGCGCAGGTCGAAGTAAGCCTCTGGCGTGGTCAGGTTGTTGTAGGGCTGTGCGCGGCTGGCGGCAAAGAGGGCGGCCGTTGCCACCCCCAACAACAGCCAGGGCGCGCGCCTGCCGTGCAGCCAGCCATACGCCAGCAGCAGTTCGGCCAGCCACAGCGCCAACGTCAGGCGGGTGGGCGCTTCGTAGGGCGCTTCTGGCCCGGTGGGGAACCAGGTCGCCAGGATGTTGCTGGCAATGGCCCACAGCAGCAAACCGAGCAGCAGGAACAGCCCAAAGCGCAGCGGCCGTCGCGCCCCCTCTCCTTGCTGCCGCCACCATTCCAGCGCCAGCTGCCAACCCAACCCGGCTAACAACGAGATGCCCAGCGCGTACAACAGCAGCCAGCGCGCCGGGACGCGAAACAGGTTAAAGCCAGGGAGCCGCGCCAGCAGCCAGTTCAACGGGTTGAATAAGCCCAACGCCAACAGCAGCCCGGCCAGCGCCAACAGCAGCGCCGGCAGCGCCCCCTGTCGCTGTCGCCACTGCCATGCTCCCAACCAGGCCAGCAGCAGCGCCGTCAGCGGCAAAAAAGCGGTATATTCGCTAAAAAGCGCCTGTCCATACCCTGGCAGCAGTGTCCGCGCCAGCAGCAGCGGATGCAAGGAGAAGGATAAGACCTCATTGACCGCCAGCCCTCCCTCGCGGCTGGAAAGCTGCGTCAGTTCGAGGGTGGGCAGCAGTTGTACGGCCGTTAGCAGCAGCGCCAGGCTCGCCCCCAACGCCAGCATGACCACAGACCTGACAGGTTTCCCAAACCCACCATGTCTACGCATTGAGAGCGCATCCCCAACCCACCAGAGCAGCACGGCGACGCCGCTGATGAATGTGGTTTGAGAGTGCCCGGCCAGCAGTTGTAGGGCGAATAAGAGGGCAAAAACGGCCGTCGTCTGCGCCAATTTCCGGTAGCTGCGGCTATCGGGCGCGCGGGTGTAAGTCGCCAACGCGGCCAGCAGCCAGGGGAGCCAGGCCAGCCCTTGCAACTGGTTCACGTGCTCTACCTGCGCCGTCACATAGCCGCCGAGGGTGAAGAGAACGGCCGTGACCATCGCCGCCGTCGTGTCCAATGCCAGCGCGCGCCGCCCCGCCATGTAGGCCCCCCAGCCGCCAATAAACAGGTGCAGTAAAATGGACGCCTTCACAGCATAGGGTGGGTCGAGCAGCAGCCACAGCGGCCAGTTGAGCGGGTAAAAGAAGCCGACCTGGCTGTTTGCCAGCAGCGGCGCGCCCATGAACAGGTCGGGATTCCAGAGGGGGAGACGGCCGTTGCGCAGCGCGTCCGCCGCCGCCGCCCAGTAAGGGTAAAAGTAGAGGAAGGTGTCTCCCCGCGCCAGGATCAGGTTGCTGAACGCCATCCGGGCGAAAAACAGAGAGATGAAGGCCGGCAACAGCAGGAAAATGGCAAATAGCGGCCAACGGGAAACGGCCGTCGGCCGCCTACTCCCAAAAAAGCGCGACATCATATTGTTTGAACTGGCTATCATTGCTAACCAATAACAATTGATCGATCTGAGCCTGGGCAATGATAAGCCGGTCAAAAGGATCGCGGTGGTGAAGAGGCATCCCCTCTAAGGCAAGCACAACCGGCAACGTAATTGGCAAAATTTGTAACAGGTTCCGTTCCTGCTGGCGGTAGATGATGTCAGATAACGGTCGGGTCAAATTAAGCTTGCCCAATTGCGCTTTGATTTGCATCTCCCATATGGCAGCAACGCTTAAGCTCAGCGTATTCTCGATGTCCTGACAAGCGAGCAAAACTTTTGTAGGCAACCGCTGTGGTTCGTTGTACCACCAGATAAAAGCGTGGGTATCAAGCAATAGTTTCATCATTAATCGTATCGCCCAACCAGAATGAATCAGGTAAGTGATCATCAAAATCGTCGCTAACCCAGGTAGCGCCTGTATCAAGCCCTGGAACACGGCGCGTTTTCGCCGGAGGTGGCGTTTGTCGGGTTATATATTGCAGAAACTGTACAAAATCCCACAAGGTTTTTAATTGGGTTTCTGGCAGCGAGTCAATCTCGCGCCATAATTCTTCTTTCAGCATCATTTTTAACCTCATCTTAAACCATCTACTCACCCTGCGCGTGTTGCGCGTGTCGCGCGCGTCGCCAGGTGATGCCGCTATGGTTTATTATAAGTGGGAATGTAGATACGGTACAGCGTTATCTCGCCGGCGGTGAATTCCGGCGACAGGCGAAACCCGGCGGCCGTGACGGCGCGTTGCCAGGGTAGGGCAACGGCCGTTGGGGCAACGGACGTTGGGGCAACGGACGTTGGGGCAACGGCCGTTGGGGCAACGGCCGTCGTCGGCAGCGCCAGGTAACGCGCGGCGCCATCGTCGCCAAATGCGCGCAAATCGGCCGTCAGCGCGGCAGGGTGCGGCATCCAACTGACATAGACGCGCCGGTCAAACAGGTGGTAACGCCACTGCCAGCTCCACCAATGATCATACAGCACCGTGCCATAGGGCGCATCGGCCAGGTACGCAGCCACCTGTTCCGCGCCCTGATCCGCCGTTCGCTGCCCGCCAATGGGGAAACGGCCGTGCATCCCCCCCCATGCCCCCGGCAGCAGCAGCAGCGCGACCACCAGCGGAAAAAACAACGATTGACGATTGACGATTGACGATTGGCGATTAACGATTGACGATTGACGATTGACGATTGACGACGCCATCCGTGCTGTTAGCAGCGCTATTAACGGCAGCAGTGGCAGCAGGTAACGGTCCCAAATGGGTATGGCGAGCAGCCAATGGAGCAGCGCGTAGGCCGGCAGGAACAGCAGCAAGAGGACATCGGCGCGGGTGCGTTTATCTCCGTCTGCACCTGTCGCCGTGCGCCAATAGAGCCAGAGCAGGCCCACGCCAAAGAAAGCGAAGAGCCATCCATTCCCCCAAAACCAGCGCCCCAGGTTGAGCCAGGCCAGCGCGCGCGGCCACAATTCCCATGACCAGATCAGACGCAGGCCGCCGTAGTTTTGCATTTGCGCTGACCACAGCCCGTCCGCGCCCGCCCGCGCCACGTCCCACAGCAGCAAGGCGGCCAACACGGGCGCAAGCCCACGCAGCCAGCGCCGCCACTGCGGCCACGTCCAGCCCCAGCGCCAGGCGAACCCGACGAGCAGCGGCGCATATAACACGGCCTGGTATTTCGTCGCCAGCGCCAACCCAAAGAGAAGACCGGAAACGGCCGTGCGGCGCGGCATTTGCACAACGGCCGCCGTCAGCCAGAAAACGAGCAGCGGGTCAATGAAAGCTGTGGCGCTAAACTGTACAGCCAGAGGCGAGAGGGCGACAAAGAGGGCGGCGAGGATGGTTATGCTGACGGCCGTTTCCTGCCGCCGGTATAACTGCCAGGCCCATACCCCCACCAACGGGACCAACAGCAGCGAGGCCAGCAAATTCGGCAGCCGCGCCGCCCACGTCACCGGCCCCAGCAGGGGGTAGAACAATGCCTGCGCATAAAACAGCAGCGGCGGCTTATCCACCGGCTGCCATTGCAGCAGCGGATCACGCCACACCGCAATCCATCTGGCCCAACTGGCAAACAGCGCCTCATCGGCGGCAAACGTATTGGCAAACAAACCTGGCAACCGAAGCGCCAACGCCAGCCAGGTCACACCACATAAAGTAGCCCGCAGCCGCCACGTCATGCCCTTAATCCATGAACCGGTACTTCACCAGGTAATACAACGCCTTTGGCCCTTCGCGCCATGGGTTCAGCTTTTTGCCTTCTTCAAACTCACGGCCGTTATAGGAAATGGGCACTTCGTAAATGCGGTGGCCGCGCTTGAGCACCTTCGACGTTACCTCTGGCTCAAATTCAAACCCCCTCGACCGTAGGGGAATCCCTTTGATTACGTCGGCGCGAAACACCTTGTAGCAGGTTTCCATATCCGACAAAATGGTGTGATACATGATATTCGTCACCAGGGTCAGGAACTTGTTGCCCACCATGTGCCAGAAAAACATCGTCTTTGTCGGCCCTCCGCGAAAGCGGGAACCGTAAACGACTGTGGCCTTCCCCTCTTCAATCGGCCGAATCAGGGCAAAGTAATCACGAGGATCGTATTCCAGGTCTGCATCTTGAATCAGCAAGATGTCGCCGGTGGCCTTACTAAACCCGGTGCGCACGGCCGCTCCCTTGCCCATATTATGCGGGTGCATGTGTACCTGGATTGTGTCGCTCAGTGCAGCTATCCGGCCGTATAGATCACGTGTGCCATCATTCGAACCATCGTCAATAATGATGATTTCATCGGCGCGATGCACGTCAACCACCGCTCTGACAGCCTGTTCTAACGTCTCGCATTCGTTATAAACAGGAATAATCACGGAAAGCTTCACAATACCTCCAGGAGAGGGATCACGCTTTTTGGAGTTTAGGTGGGTGATCGGTAATCGGTGATCGGTAATCAGTAATCGGTGATAACCTGGGACCTCACAAAGACTCAAAAAACGATAAAAGGTATGGGATTATAGCATTATCACCTTTGCCGTCATAAAAGGTACAATACCAGGTAAGCGTTCAGCCTCTCTCTGCTCTGGCCGGTCTCCTGACCGTGCCAGTCAGGTGGCTCGGTCAGGAGACCGGCCACAGCGGGGGTGAACGGTTACAATCGCACTTTAGATTGGCGCGATCTACCAATGAGAAACCGATGCTAACACATATCAAAAACCTGATCTTAGACATGGATGGCGTGTTGTGGCGCGGCGAGACGGCGCTGCCGGGCCTGGTTGAGTTTTTTGCTACGCTGCGCCGTTTAGAGATTGGCTTTGCCCTGGCGACTAATAATGCAACGAAAACGGCCGTCCAATACGTTGAAAAATTGGCCCGTTTTGGCGTTGACATCCCGGCGTCGGCTATTGTGACCTCGGCTGAGGCGACGGCCGCTTATTTACGCCAGGAGTATGGAGAAGAAACGGCGGTTTACGTTGTCGGTGAGTCTGGCCTGCACAATGCCATGATGGCGCAAGGATTCCCCATTATCACCCCGGCTGAGGTCAAAGCGGGGGCCGTACCGGCGCTCGTCGTCGTTGGCTTTACCCGCTACGCCACCTATGATGACCTGGCCATGGGCGCATTGGCCGTCCACAAAGGGGCGCGCTTCATTGGCACGAACCCTGACCCCGCGTTTCCCAGCGAATTGGGGCCGCTGCCTGGGGCAGGGGCATTGATCGCCTTCGTACAAACGGCTACCGGCGTCACCCCAACTCTCGTTGGTAAACCAGGCCCCATCATGTTCCAACAGGCGATGCAGCGGCTTGGCGGCGCGCCGCACAACACGGCCATGGTTGGCGACCGCCTCAGCACGGATATCGCCGGGGGGCAGGCGGCCGGGCTGACAACCATTCTCGTCCTTTCCGGTATCTCCACCCGCACCGACGCCGAAAACAACAGGTTCAAACCAGATTATATTGTTGCCGATATTACGGAATTAGCTGAAACATTGGCACAGCTTTCCAAGAAGCCAGGCAGCCGGGTAGATTTTTGACAACCCCGGATACGGCGGTTATAATCCTGGTTCGCTGTGTGGGCCTTCCAACCACTGCCCGCGCAAATTTTTCATCTTGACAAAGCCGGCATCCAGGATGCCGGTTCTTTTTGGAGGTATCCCGTGTACGCTATCATTGAAAGTGGTGGCCGGCAGTTCCGCGCCGAAGAGGGTCACAGCTTCTCTGTCGAAAAGCTGCCCTATGAAGTCGGTGAACAGATTGAATTGGAAAAAGTTCTTCTGCTTGCTGATGGTGACGCTGTTCAGATTGGGCAGCCAACTGTTGCCGGCGCAAAAGTTAAGGCCACTGTCGTCGAGCAGTATCGTGGCAAGAAGATTTTGGTGTGGAAATATAAGCCCAAGAAGCGGTATCGGAACCGTAAAGGGCATCGTCAATACTATACCCGGTTGCGTATTGATGAGATCGTGGGTGTATAAGGAGAAAGTATCATGGCACATAAGAAAGGTGGCGGTTCGACAAGAAACGGCCGTGATAGCAATTCCCAACGCCTTGGCGTGAAGCGTTATGGCGGCGAATTTGTGATTCCTGGCAATATTATCGTGCGTCAGCATGGTACGAAGTTTAAGGTCGGCAGCAACGTTGGTCTTGGTAAAGATTACACCATCTTCTCGCTCATTGAGGGGCAGGTGACTTTTGAAGTCAAACACGGCCGTAAATACATCAGTGTTTACCCACTGGAAAGTTAAGGAACGGATTCATGAAAAAAGACATACATCCCAAATGGTACCCCAATGCCAAAGTCCTGGTTGAAGGGGAATTGGTCATGACCGTTGGCTCCACTCAGCCAGAAATCAGCGTGGAAATCTGGTCTGGCACACACCCTTTCTATACGGGTACGCAGCGCCTGTTAGATACTGAAGGTCAGGTTGATCGCTTCATGCGCCGTTTGCAGCGGCGTGAGGAACTGCGTAAGCAGGAAGATATTGTCGAGGAGCGTTCCCCGTTAAACTTGTCTGTAGACTCTATGTCCCTGGGAGTCCGGGCGACAAATGCCCTGACAGAAGCCGGCGTTTCGACGGCGGGCGATTTGTTGGAGCTGCTGCAAGAGGGTGAAGACGCGATTCTGGCTTTACCCGGCGTCGGGCAGAAGGCGTTAATTGACATCAAACGGTTCTTGCGCGCGGAAGGTTTAATCGAGTAATCGTTTGGTGATAGGTAGTGATGAAAAGGGCAGATGCGGCAACGTATCTGCCCTTTCTAGTTTAATCTACGAGGTAATTAAAAACGATGAGCAAGCATACCCGTGGACATATTGAATTGATTTGTGGCAGTATGTTTAGCGGTAAGACGGAAGAATTAATTCGTCGTCTGCGCCGGGCGGTTATTGCCCGCCAAAATGTGCAAGTTTTTAAGCCGGCGCTGGATACGCGCTACCACGAGGAACGTGTCACGTCGCACAATGGTTTGGATTTTGAGGCGATGCCGGTTAATCTGGCGCGTGATATGCTGCTGGCAATAGCCCCGGATACAACCGTCGTTGCCATTGACGAAGTGCAATTTTTTGACGCTGCGGTTGTTGACGTGTGCGAATCGCTGGCGTCTCAGGGCAAACGTGTTATTTGCGCCGGTTTGGACATGGATTTTCGCGGCGTGCCGTTTGGTCCTATGCCACACTTGCTGGCGCGCGCGGAGATGATTGATAAGCTGCACGCCATTTGCGTGGTATGTGGGGAAGAAGCCAGCCGCACTCAACGGTTGATTAATGGAGAACCGGCCGCTTTTGATGATCCGGTGGTGTTGGTAGGGGCGGCTGAGGTCTATGAGGCGCGCTGCCGCTCGTGCCATGCGGTGCTGCCGGCGCGAAATGGAGGTGCGTAATGACAGGGCGTGAACGTGACTTGCTGGCCGATATGCGTGACGTGTTGATTAACCAGGAAATGTTGCAAGCGCGAATTCAGGAATTGGCGCGGGCGATTGAAGCAGATTATACGGATAAGTCAGATTTGCTGCTGATCTGTGTTTTGAAGGGCGGTTATATTTTTCTGGCAGATTTGAGCCGGGCGCTGCAACGGCCGCACGAAATTGATTTCATGGGTGTGTCTAGTTATGGCGCGCGCACGGAGAGCAGTGGTGAGGTGCGCATTGTCATGGATTTGAAGCAGCCTGTCGCCGGGCGTAACATATTGGTTGTGGAAGATATTATTGATAGTGGGCGCACGCTGGATTATATGCGCCGTAATTTGCTGGCCCGTTCGCCGGCATCGCTGCGCATTGTCTCTTTGCTGAACAAGCCTTCGCGCCGTGAGGTAGACGTGCCGGTTGATTATATTGGCTTTGATATCCCCGATGAGTTTGTGGTGGGGTATGGCCTGGATTTTGCAGAGCTGTATCGCAATTTGCCGTTTGTGGGCGTGCTGAAACCGGAATTGTTTGCGCACCTGGGGCATTAAAGGGTGTGTGTTAAAAATTCTTGCACATCATGCAAACACCTCATTGGAAAGGCACTACACCTTTTGCCAGGTGACGCTGGCAAAAGAAGGTGTAAACACAGATAGGAGGAACACGGATGAAGCCTCAAAAAACCGTGTTTTTCCCATCCGTGTTTACAAGATCGACAATTTTTTGTCGATAGGGGCGC
>JACSRF010000571.1 GCA_014879875.1 Anaerolinea sp. | reverse complement strand
GCGGATGGGGGCGGCTCCATTCGCATTCCGGCGGCGCTGTGCGGGCTGGTGGGGCTAAAGGCGACCTTTGGCCGGGTGAGTGAGTTTGGCGCAGCGCCGTTGACGTGGAGCATGGGGCATTTGGGGCCAATTGGGGCGACGGTGGCCGATGTGGCTCTGGCGTATGCCGTCATGGCCGGGCCGGATGAGCGCGATCCCAATTCGCAGCAGCAGCCGGCGGTGACGCTGGCGGGCTGGAATACGCCCGATTTGCGCGGGCTAACGTTGGGCGTTTATTGGCCCTGGTTCCGCCACGCCACGCCAGACATTGTGGCCGCCAACGAGGCGATGCTCAACCAACTGGCAAATGCCGGCGCGACGATCCGCGAAATTGAAATCCCGCAGTTGGACGCGATGCGCGTGGCGCACGTAGCGACGATTCTCGCCGAGATGGCGACGAATATGTCTTACTACCCGGAACACCGGCAAGATTTTGCCGCGGCGACACGGATTAATTTAACGCTGGCGCGGGCTTTTACCAGTGTGGATTATTTGCAGGCACAGCGCGCGCGGCAGCAGGGGATGGATATTTTTCGGCGTGTGTATGCCGAAGTGGACGTGGTGGTGACGCCAGCAACGGCCGTTACCGCGCCCCTTATCCCTGCTGACGGCCTCCCCGATGGCCTTTCTGACCTGAGCAGTGTCATTGAGTTGATGCGCTATGTGATCCCCGGCAATTTGCTCGGCTTACCGGCCATCAGTTTCCCGGTGGGGTACGACACCAACGGCCTGCCGATTGCCATGCAAGCCATGGGGCGGCATTGGGAAGAGCATGTGCTGCTGCGCGTGGCGGGCATGGCGGAAAAGCTGGTGGAACGGAAACGGCCGCAGGTTTTTTATCCCATTATCGGTAACTAATAAGCCTCTCTGGAAAAGTTTGTTAGTAAGCATTCAGCCCCCCACCTGCTCTGGCCGGTCTCTGACCGTGCCAGTCAGGTGGCTCGGTCAGAGACCAGCCGCAGCGGGGGTGAACACGGAAAAGAACAGAGAAAAATAGTGTTTTCCCATCTGTGTATACAAAAATGGAGCCTTGTTCGGGCGAGTTTTGCGTTATTGCGAAAATTTGTAACCCGATTTTCCAAAATCGGGGGCGATTTTGGAAAATCGCCCTACTGGAGACAGTCAGATGAGCCAATTGATCAGCCATATCCACACCAACACGGCCGAATTCAAAGCCAATTATGACCACAACAAGCGGCTGGCGGAGCTGCTGCATGAACGGCAACAGCAGGCGGCGGCGCAACGGCCGTCGCGCACCATCGAACGCCATCGCCAACGAGGCAAACTACTGGTACGCGAGCGCATCGAGGCCATTCTGGACGACGGCAGCCCCTTCCTCGAACTCTCCCCGCTGGCGGCCTGGGACATGTACGACGGCGAAGCGCCCAGCGCCGGTATCGTCACCGGCATCGGCCGCATTGAAGGGGTGGCGTGCATGATCGTCGCCAACGATCCCACCGTCAAAGGGGGCACGTACTTCCCGGAGACGGTGAAGAAGCATGTGCGCGCGCAAGCCATCGCCGAGGAGAACCACCTGCCCACCATCTACCTGGTAGACTCCGGCGGCGCGTTTTTGCACCTGCAAGCGGATGTGTTCCCCGACCGCGACCATTTTGGGCGTATTTTCTACAACATCGCGCGCATGTCTGGCAAACGCATCCCGCAGATTGCCGCCGTGTTGGGGTCTTGCACGGCCGGGGGCGCTTACATCCCGGCCATGTCCGACGAGACGATCATCGTTAAGGAAAATGGCACCATCTTCCTGGGCGGACCGCCATTGGTGAAGGCGGCAACGGGCGAAGAGGTAACGGCCGAGGACCTGGGCGGCGCGGACGTGCATACGCGGTTGAGCGGCGTGGCCGACCATTTTGCCGAAAGCGAGGAGGAGGCGCTGGCGAAGGTGCGCGAGATTGCCAGCCACCTCAACCGGCGCGCGGCGCTGCCGGTACTGCTGCAAGAGCCGGAGGAGCCGGCGTATGACGCACATGAGTTGTACGGCGTCATTCCCGCAGATAAGCGGGTGAGTTATGACGTGCGCGAGGTGATTGCGCGGCTGGTGGATGGCTCCCGCCTGAGCGAGTTCAAGGCGCGGTATGGCGCGACAGTGGTTTGTGGGTTTGCGCACCTGATGGGCATTCCGGTGGGCATTGTGGCGAATAATGGGCTGCTGTTTAGCGAGTCGGCGTTGAAGGCGACGCATTTTATCCAGTTGTGCGGACAGCGGGGCGTGCCGCTGCTCTTTTTGCAGAACATCACCGGCTTCATGGTGGGGCGGCAGTATGAGAATGGGGGGATTGCCAAAGATGGGGCGAAGATGGTGACGGCCGTTTCCACCGTCAATGTGCCGCGCATCACCCTGTTTCACGGGGTCAGCCATGGAGCGGGCAACTATGGCATGAGCGGCCGCGCCTATGACCCACGCTTCCTGTTCACCTGGCCCAACAGCCGCATCAGCGTCATGAGCGGCGAGTCGGCGGCCAACGTGTTGTGGACGGTAGGGCAGGAGCGCATCTTGCGCAACATGCAGCAGCCGACAGACGAAGACGTGAAAACGGCGGAAATCGAATTCAAACAGCCTATTCTGGACAAGTACGCTTATGAGAGCGACCCCTATTACGCCACGGCGCGCTTGTGGGACGATGGCATCCTCGACCCGGCGCAAACGCGCGCGGCGCTGGCGCTGGCGTTTGCGGTGACGTTGAATGTGGCGATGGGTGACGGCCGTTATGGGACGTTCCGCATGTAATCGTGATAAAATTAGGGACAGAGGTGAAAAATGACCTTACAATCTATCACGCTAAACGTACCGGAGCAGTTATACCAACAACTTCGGCGAGCTGCGGAAAGTCGCCAACGCTCAGTTAATGATTTGCTCGTAGAAGCCATTACGGCCGCAGCGCCAGCAATGGCTACGAACACCAGCGAATTGAGAACAGCTCTGGCTAATATGACGTATCTCAACGATGCAGCCTTGTGGCAGGCTGCCCGCGCAACGCTTACGCCTAAACAACGCGAAACGCTGGAGATGCTTCATCACAAACAGCAACGAGAAACCCTATCTGCTACCGAAGCGCAGGAAATGAAGGCGTTGGAAACGCTTTATCGGGATACATTATTGGTACGCGCGCAAGCGGCCGTGCTGTTGCAGCAGCGCCATTATGATATTTCCGACGCCAGTCAGTTTGCACCTATTGAATGAGCACGCAATACATTCCGCGAGATGTGCGGCAACGTGTCGCTACGACAGCACGGTTCCGTTGTGGTTATGGCATACTCATTTTGAATGGCAAGAAAACGGCACAATCATCACGGGCAAAACGGCAGTGGGGCGCGCCACTGTCACCATCTTGAATATGAACCAACCAGATATGGTAGCTGCCCGTACATTATGGGTAACGGCCAACTGGCATCCACCGGAAGAATAACGGCCGTTATCCATTCACCACATGTAAACATGGTAAACTATGTTTAAAATCCCTCCCGCTGTTGCCAACCTTGCCCCCGATGGCAAACTGACGCCCCGTCAGCGTCGCCGTCTGCTCATTGAGATGAGCCTGCGCAAGCAAAAACCGGGCACAGGCAGCAGCCACACGTTCATGTTGGAGAGAACGGCGATGATTCAGGGAATAAGCGCAACAACTTGTTCGATAAGGAAAACAACTCTGTAATATGACGACACAAACCACAACTCAAACAACTACCGGGAAACGCGACCGTTCGTTTCGTGATTACATTGGCCTGGCGCTGCGCGGCGTGGCGATGGGCGCTTCGGACATTGTGCCCGGCGTTTCCGGCGGTACCATGGCCTTCATCCTGGGCATTTATGAAGAACTGATCGAATCCATTCGCATGGTCGGCCGACCTGAATTTCTGCAAGCGGTTTTCAAACTGCGTATTAAAGAGGTCTTTACCCTGCTCAACTGGCAGTTTCTGATCGCCGTGGCGGTGGGCATTGGCACGGCCGTTCTCTCCCTATCGCACCTGCTCGAACAACTGCTGATCAATCAGCCTGTCTACCTGTGGAGCTTCTTCTTTGGCCTGGTGCTCGCCTCTGTTTTCACCGTCAGCAAGCGCATTAAACAATGGACAGCGCCTCTGGTCGGCATCCTGTTCGTTGGCTTCATTGGCGCCTTCCTCTTAGTTGGGCTTGTGCCCACGCAGACCCCAGAGACGTGGTGGTTCCTCTTCCTGAGCGGGGCGCTGGCGATTTGCGCCATGATCTTACCCGGCATTTCCGGCGCATTCATTCTTGTGCTGTTGGGCAAATACCAATATGTGCTCAGCGCCGTTAACAACCGCGATCTGGTGACGATTGGCCTGGTTGGCGCTGGCGCTGTCATTGGCCTGGTCACATTTGCCCAGGTTCTTGGCTGGCTGTTCAAGCGGTACCACGATGGCACCGTGGCCGTGCTCATTGGGTTGATGATCGGCAGCCTGCGCAAAGTGTGGCCCTGGAAGTTGGACAAAGCGTGGCTGACGGATGCGGCCGGTCAATTTGTGCTCGACAGCAGCGGCGCGCGCATTGTCACGCAGCAGGCGGAAGCGCTGCCTTCCCTGGCAAATGGCACGGCCGTTACCCAATTCCTCATCGCTCTCTTGTTAGCCGGCATCGGTTTTGGCTTGATCCTGCTGCTTGACCGGGTGGCGGGCACGCGCCACGCGCCACAGTGAGGAAAATTGACCAATGCCACAGATCAATGCGGTCTTGTTTGACTTTGACGACACCCTGGTTGATTGGTCACAGCGGGCCAACAACGATGGGGAAATCTACCGCTGTCACGTCAGTAACGTCTACGATTACCTCCAGGAAACAACGGTCGCCCTGCCCGACAGAGACGCCTTCTTTCAAGGCTACCTGGACGCCATCACTCAGGCATGGCAAGAGGCCAAGAAAACCTGGGGCGGCGCCAACTTTGCCGCCATCTGGCAGCATACTTTAGCCACCTTTGGTCTGCACCCCGCGCCCGGCGAATTAGATAAGTTACTGCAAGTTTTTGATTGGCAGCCTGTCCCCGGCGTCATTCTGTACCCGGACACCATCGAGACGTTGGGCGCCCTGCGGGCGCACGGCTACAAACTTGGGTTAGTCACCAACTCCATGATGCCCATGTGGATGCGTGACATTGAACTGGCTGCGTATCACCTCCTCGATTACTTCGACGCGCGCGCCACATCAGGCGATGTCGGCTACATGAAGCCGCACCCGGCCATTTACCAGCACGTCTTACAACAACTCGGCGTGCCCCCACAGCAAGCTGTCTTTGTGGGCGACCGGCCAGAGAATGACATCGCCGGGGCCAATGAACTAGGCTTTGTCACGGTGTTGATGTCGCCACCCCACCTGAACCATGAGGAAACGGCCGTACAGCCCCATTTTATTATCAAACAGTTGCGTGAACTGCTGCCAATTTTGGCCGCATTAGCAAACGAGGTATGACATGAACAAACCCGGACGAAATGATCCCTGTTACTGTGGCAGTGGACAGAAATATAAAAAATGCCACATGCCCCTTGACCAGCAAAAAGAGAAAGAGCGGCGCGACTGGACAGCCGCCGCCGAGTTTCTGCGCCGCGATTTACTCAAATTTGCCCGTGATGAGCGGTTCGCCACCGCCTTTGCCCAAGCTTTGCCCTTGTATTGGAACGAGCTGTACACCATCGAAAACGCCGAAGAGATGAGCCAGGACGAGGCGCTGCGCTTTTTCGATTGGTTCATGTTTGACTATACCCTGGAGGATGGGACACGGCCGTTAGACGCCTACCAAACCGACCGGCGCGAAGACCTTGCCACCACACAGCAGGCCGTGCTCGACAAATGGGCCGCTGAAGTGAGCGCAGCCTGGGCCTACACGCTTACCGATTACGATGCCGAACAACTCGTGGTAAATGACTTCATGACCGGCGAAACCTTTGCGATACAGGAACCCGGCGGTCGTGGTCTGGTAGAAATCGGCGAAGTTATCCTCGCCCGGCTTGTACCCGTGTACGACCACCTGGAATTCAGCACAACGGCCGCTTACCTGCCAGCCAAGGAAATCACCGACCTGGCCGCTAAACTAGCAGAGGCGCGGCAAACCGATGCGCAAACTCACCCCGAGGCCATCCAGTCTGACTTCATGCGCCGCCATAACCACCTGCTCATCCACCACGCCCTCGAACAAGCCAAAATCCAGGGACGGCCGCCCGTCGCCTGTCTGGACCCCAATCGTCCAGACAAGGCCATGCAGAAAGTTGTCCACACCATGAAAAAGCGTTTCAAATAGTGTTTGTTGTTTTGATAAAGGTTTACTAAGCCTATCAACTGTCGCGTCTATTCCCGATTACAATACACCCTCATGCTCAGGTTACTAACCTGGGGCTACAGTTACCTGAGAGTGCAGGTGGCCTTGCCTAGAATAAACATGCAAGGTTGCCCGCGCTCTATTTTTGAAAGGAGTAGACGAGTGATAAAAGCGAAAAAACCATTGAGATTCCTGTTGACTGCTATATGGGTGTTGTTATTGGGGACGGCTTGTGGGCTGCTGCAAGAACCGGCGGCCCCTAGCGTGACGCTGGAGGCTGTGCCATTGACGCTGAATACGCCAGAAACGGCCACAACGGCCGTCCCCCCCACCGAAACATCTGCTGACACGGCTGACGCGGCGACGGCCGTTCCTGAAACGGCCGTTCCCGAACCAACGCCCCTTCCGCCAACGGCCGAACCAGAACCGACCGTTGTTGACCTGGGCGAACCCATTATTTTCACAATCAGCCAGGATGATTCGCAGGTTCGGTTTGAATTAGATGAAGACCTGGCCGGCATCCGCACGACCGTCGTCGGTAGCACCAATCAGGTGGCCGGCGAGCTTGCCGTCAATTACAAGGACCTCTCCGCAACGCAGGCAGGGGTCATTCTGATTAATGCGCGTACACTGGCGACAGATAATCAATTCCGCAATCGGGCGATTAACAGCCAGATTTTGGAGACAACGACGTATGAGTTCATCACCTTTACGCCAACGGCCGTGAATGGGCTGCCAGATAGCGTAGAAATCGGGGGTACGGTAGAATTCACAATTGTGGGCGAGTTGACCATTCGGGATGTGACGACAGAAGTGACCTTTACCGTGACGGCAACGGCCGTTTCCGCCACCCAAATCAGCGGGACGGCTGTGGCTACGGTGCTGCGCGCCGATTATGGCCTGACCATTCCCAGTGTGCCCAACGTCGCCAACGTCGAAGATGAAGTTGATCTGTACATTGATTTTGTGGCTAATGCGGCTAATTAGGCGCGTAATCATTCACTCCCCACCGGTTTCGACAAGCTCAACCGGCGGGGGTGAACGGTTACGATCTGACATATTGTTGTACTGAACTCATGGCAAAAACAATTCTAGTGGTAGACGATAAGGAAAGTTTGCGTACCCTGGTTAAAAGCTATTTGACACAGGAGGGGTTTCGCGTGGTGACGGCGGCGAACGGCCGTGAGGCGTTGTTTGTCGCCCGCCAGGAAAAACCAGACTTGATCTTGCTGGATCTGATGATGCCAGAACTAGGAGGGTATGACTTTATGCGCGTCTATCGGCGCGAAGCAGAAACGCCGATCATCATTCTCACGGCCAAGCTGGAAGAACCGGATAAGGTGCTGGGGTTGGAAATGGGCGCGGATGATTACGTGACCAAGCCATTTAGTATGCGTGAATTGACGGCGCGGGTGCGGGCGGTGATGCGCCGGACGACGAAAGAAACGGCCGTCGCCGACGTGCTGCGTGTGGGTGAATTGGTGTTAGACCGCAACGGCCGTTCTGTGAAAGTGAACGACCAGTTTGTAGACCTGACGCCCTCAGAATTCGACCTGCTCGCCACCTTCATGGCGGCGCCAGGACGCGCTTTTTCACGCCTCGACCTGCTCGACCGGCTGCAAGGAACCAGCTTTGAAGGCTCTGAACGCACCATTGACGTCCACATTCGCAACCTGCGCACCAAAATCGAAGCTGACCCCAAAAATCCACGCTGCGTTGAAACTGTGTATGGCATCGGCTACCGCCTCGCCCCCGAACTCTAACCACTTCAAGAACCGCCTGCCGGCCACCGATTACCGCTCACCGATCACCTTCCCATGCGCTCCCTCTCCTCTAAACTCATTATCGCCTTCCTGGTTGTCAGCCTCATTGGCACGATCTCAGGGGCGGTCCTGGCCGGATTAACAACAAGCCGGCAGTTCAACCAGTTCGTTCTTGATCAGGCGCGCAGTGGCCTGTTGAATAATCTGACCGACTACTACGCAGCCAATGGCAGTTGGGAAGGGGTAAGCAGCGTGTACAGTTTTTCACAGCCCCAGCGCCCCGGCGAGATGGCCGTGCCGGTGCTGGTGAACGCCAACGGCCGTGTCATCATCGGCAGCATGAGATACCGCTCTGGAATGCTGCTGCCCCCGCGTGAGCTGGAACGGAGTTTGCCACTTCAAGTTGAGGGGCAGGTTGTTGGTTGGCTGCTGTTTGAGGAGGGTATGGTACGGCCGACGGCCGCCGCCGCCGAAGCAGCCTTTCTGCAGCGGGTGAATCGGGCCTTGTTTTTGGGCGCATTGGTAGCGACGGCCGTTGCCCTGCTCATTGGCATCATTTTGGCGCGTAACCTGGCCCATCCCATCCGTGAATTAACCGGCGCGACCCGCGCCTTAGCCCAGGGGACGCTCACACAGCCCGTTCCGGTGCGCTCGACGGACGAATTAGGCGAACTGGCCGTCGCTTTCAACCAGATGAGCGCCGACCTCAGCCATGCCAGCCAACTACGCCGCCAGATGACGGCCGACATCGCCCATGATTTGCGCACCCCCCTCAGCGTCATCTTGGGATACACCGAAGCCCTCAGCGATGGCAAACTGCCCGGCTCCCCAGATGTATTCACCGTCATGCACCGTGAAGCGCAGCATCTCAGCCATCTGGTGGAGGATTTACGCACTTTGTCACTGGCCGATGCGGGTGAACTGCCCCTGATGCGACAGCCAACGCCACCCTATGAGCTGCTGCTGCGCGTGGTGCAGGCGCACACGCCACAGGCGCAGGCACAATCGCTTGCGCTGCGCCTCGATGCGTCGCCCGATTTACCCCCCATTGACGTAGACCCGGAGCGCATGGCGCAGGTGTTGGGCAATTTGGTGCGCAACGCGCTGCGCTACACGCCCGCCGACGGCGTTATCACCCTGGCCGCCGCGCAAACTGACGCGGGTCGGTTACAGATTACCGTCACAGACACCGGTTCGGGCATTGATCCGGTCGCTTTGCCGCACATCTTTGACCGCTTTTATCGGGGAGAAAAGTCCCGTTTACAGCAGGAGGGGGAATCTGGGCTGGGGCTGGCTATTGTCAAATCGTTGGTGGAAGCGCATGGGGGGAAGATCACGGCCGTCAGCGAACCAGGGCAAGGAACGACATTTATTATTGACGATTTGCGATTGACAACGCCCGTTAACGGTTGACAGGGTGACGGCCGTTTGTTAGAATCCCATCCGTAATAGCAAGCGCCTATACGCCCCGTTCGTCTAGCGGCCCAGGACGTAGCCCTCTCAAGGCTGAAACAGGGGTTCGAGTCCCCTACGGGGCATGAAAAA
>JACSRF010000568.1 GCA_014879875.1 Anaerolinea sp. | reverse complement strand
GGCAAACGCTCAACCCATTTGCAACACACCCTTTGCCCAACTTGTGGTGAACGCAGCCGAACTATCGCACTACATTCTGCGATTTGGCAAATCGCGCTACATTGCCGTAGGGGTCTTTAGTTCCAGAAACGGCGCGATTTGCTGCTGCGCGTCCTCGCGCCAGGCGTCGCCCAGGTCGCCCTCTTCCAGCGTTAACAGCCGTTCGCGGCACAAAATTTGCAGGGGCATCGGCCAACGGCCGCTTTGCGCCAAAATCCAGACCACGTCGGCGGCCGTAAACGGAATGGGTGAACTGGCAATCAACTCTTGCGCTTCATCATCGGTAAGGGGTCCCAGGTGGGCCGTGTAACCAAATATATTGAAGAACGGAGACCCCATCCCCTGGTGATGCGCCAACAATTCCGGCGCTTCCGACGCAGCCAGCACAAACGCCAGGGCGCCGCCAACCTGATTGGTCGCCAGTGAACGCAAACTCTCCCAAAACGCATCATCTAACTCCGGGTAACGTGCCAACGCCACACCAATTTCATCTAAAAGAACGACCGTCGGGCGCTGCAAGTTATCGCTGACGATGTCCAGAAATTGGTCCAGATCGCAGGCATCGGGGGTCGGCAGCTCCATCTGTGTCAGAAGATGGTGCAATAAGGCGCGCCGGCCGCCCAGACGGGGATCTTGAAAATCTACAAATACCCACCGGTACTGCTGTGGCACAGGCAGCCAATCGGCGCGCTGCGCCGGGCGTAATTGGCCTGGCGGTGTGGTAGTGATGGTGCGTAAATAGTGCAAGAGAGAAGTTTTGCCGCTGCGGCGTGGGCCAACAAGGGCTGCATTTTGTAAGGGAAGCCGCTTGAGCAGGTTGAAAAGGCGCTTTAATTCTCGTTCACGGCCGAAAAACTGCGCCGGCCGGGTGATGGGCGGACCGGCGACAAAGGGGGTGGTTTGGCTGCCAAATGGGCGGGGCCTGGGAAGAGGCTGGGGGGTGGGATGCTGCGGAGCCGGGCGATCAATGTCACCGGCGCGAATCCGTTCGTAGAGCACGGCCGTTTCCACCGCCGGTTCCAGGTTGAGTTCCCGCGCCAAGATTTCCCGGCACGCTTCATACTGCGCCAGCGCCGCACTGCGCTGCCCCTGCCGCGCCAGCAGCCACATCAACTGCCGGTGTACCTCTTCTCGAATGGGGTCCAACTGCAACAACCGCCGCGCATACCCCACCCCCACGTCAAACAAACTGTGCTCTCGACACAACGAAATAGCCGTGTGGTAGGCCGTAAAAGCCATTTCCCGCAGCTGCGCCTGCTGCTGCATCACCCATTCCTCAAAGGCCGGCGCCTGCCGCACCTGAAAATCTTCTAAAAAATCGCCGCGATACAGGTCAAGCGCCGCCTGTAACTGCGCCAGGGTCAATGGCTGTCCTTGCGCCGGCGTCAGCGCGCGCCGAAACTCGGCCACGTCTAACTGATAAGCGCTGTGCAGGTTAAAGGCCAGGTCTTGATGCTGGATGACCAGGTGCCCGGCGATAACCTGGCGCAGTTTCATCACCACGCCGCGCAAATTACGGCGGGCGTCCGCTTCGGGCAAGTCGCCCCACAGCAAACCGGCCAATGCTTGCCTGGAATGCGGCCGTTCCGTCACGGCCAGATAATACAACAGCGCGCGCGCCTTCGCCGACATCAGATCTGAGAATGGGGCATCGCCATAGCGCACATGGATAGGGCCAAGCAAGGTTAATTGTAGTACTTTAGTCATAAAGCGCCTCAATCAACGCCAGATCAACGCTTGATCAACGTTTAATTAGCAACACGCTGGTATGCTATAAACATGATCGGTAAGGTTTCTAGCGTATTGCAGATGACATAACCAGAGAACAATACGCGATACGTTACCCGGCTACAGTATACATCAGGACAGGCAAACAACTTAGCGACGTGGGCTTAAGTAGGAAAGATTATCTATATTTTGATCGGATTGCCCGGAAATCATTTATACTTGCACCAATAGAGACCTGTTCAGACCTGACAGGTTCTTAAAAATCTGTCAGGTCTCCATTCATTCATAACAAATGGGAATATTATGATAAGGCGACACAATCAATCACAAGGTCAGGCGATCGTTGAGTTTGCGCTCATCATTACCGTCCTCCTCATGATGATCTTCTTGATCGTCGAGAGCGCTCGTATTCTACAAGGCTGGGTCACCGTGCAAAATGCGGCGCGCGTTGGCGCGCGTTACGCCATCACCGGGCAAAATATGGGTAACTGTCCTCTCAATGGAGCTAATTTACCCAAATTTGCGGGTGTCTGCGTTGATCCTGGGAGTGATTGGCGCATGGCTGCGGTGATCTCGATGACGCATGGCGCGCTGGCCGGGCTGCCGCTCAACGAAGACCCCAACAGCAACGCCTTCCGCGACATTGATGGCAACCCACCCGATGAAAACTCCTATCACCTTGAGGTCTATGGCGGGTATGTTGGATTAGATGGGATGGAACTGCGCCCAGGCGCCGGCGAACCCGGTCAGCCGGTGATTGTGCGCGCGCTCTATAACGTCCCGATCATCACGCCCTTTTTCCGCCCCATCATCTCCTTTATCCCTGTTTTCGGACAGGTGACGATGAATAATGAAAACTTTGGCTCGTTGGGCAACCCCACGCAAGGGCTTGGCCTGCCGCCGAATTTCAGGACACCCATCCCCACTGTCGGCGCCACCCCCACCCCGTCAGCCACGCCCACGGCAACAGAGACGCCCGAAGGGCAACAGCCGCCCACAGAAACGCCAACGGAAACCGTCACGCCAACGGCAACCCCGGCTTACTGCGGCGCTTTCTTTGAGGCCGCCCCGGTGGAGGGGCAAAACCACGTCTGGGTGGCTGGGGAAGTGGGCGCAACCGTGACCATCATTGACCTGACCACCGGGCAAACACTGGGATCAGACATATTCCTGGCGGCAAGCAATCATCGCTGCGCTGGCTTTGCGGACTTTAATGACGCGGCCGTGCTGACAACGCCGCTCGTGTTGGGTCACGTTATCCTGGCTGTGCCCAGCCTGGGCGAGCCGACCACGGCGATTGTGCTGGCCGGGACGCCAACGCCGACGTCCACGCCGACCCAGGCGGCGACGTCCACATCAGCTCCCACCGAGACGCCGACCATCACCCCCACGCCGACGCCCAGCGGGCCTTACATTGTGCTCATTCCAAGCTGCTCCATCGGCAGCGACGCACAGTTTAATGTGCTGGGTTTCAACTGGCCGACAACACAGGCGATTGCGCTCTCCTGGGATGGTTTCCCGCAATCCATTGTCCCCAGTGGTCATGGTGGCTCTTTTTCCCAAACCTGGGTGAAAAACAACTTGACTGTGGGGACAACAAACAACCCAACGCTCTACATGGTTAGAGCACAGTCGAATACGCATCTGGCGACGGCCGTTTTCCGCGTCCCCTGCGAAAATGTCCCTCCGCCCACGTTCCAGCCAACCTTCACGCCCACGCCAAACCCGGCCGACTTGATCGTCGTTGGGCCGCCGCAGTTACTCAGTACACCGCCGCTGGTTGCCTACCAACCCATTTCGGTGCGCGTGGTGATCAGCAACACCGGCGAGCTGGCTGTGAGCAGCCAATTCTTCGTGGACATTTTCTTAAATCCCACCGGGCCGGTCAGCCCGACGATCTCGCTCAACTACAGCATTGGCTATATGGGGGTCAGCTCGTTGGCCGGTGGCGCCAGCCGGGTCATCACCATTACGGCGCCATTGGGCTTCCACAATCCGCCCCCGGATACGCACCTGCTCTATGGCATGGTGGACTCACTGCTGCAAGCGTCTGAATCTGACGAAACGAACAACGTCTCGACGCCGCTGGCCGTGAGCGGCGTGACCCCGGCGCCCACGCCAACGCCCTCCCCCACCGCGCCGACAAATGGAACGGAGTCTATCAGTGGCATTGTGCGCAGCCTGATCACCAGTTGGGTCCCGGCCGGCCGCGCCACCGTCATCTTATTTGATAGTGATAATAACTTCGTCGCCACGACCACGTCTGATCGCAATGGGTTCTATATCTTTTCAAATATTTTCCCCGGCGACTACAACGTGCGCGCCTGTACGTACATTGACAACATCAGTTTTTCCGGCCTGCGGACGGGCATCACGGCGACAGATCCCTTTGCCAACGTGTATATGGTGCAAGGACCGTGTTCATGAGCAAGCAGATGAAAATGATAAATCGCGTCTTCTTTCTGATGATAACCCTGGCCGCTTTGTCGTTCCTGTTGGGACAGGTAGCGCGGCAACATGCGGCGACGGCCGCTCCTGACATTCCCGCCGCCCCGCCCCATGCGCCCATCTGGTCGGCGCCGCAGCTTGTCTCCCTGGAAGCGCAAAGCGCGGTTGAGCCGAAGGTGGCCGCCAACCGGCAAAGCGGCAGCCGGGATGTGCTGGTCGCCTTCAACCAACGCTTTGGCGCCGGCGGCAATAATGACCCGTATTACACGCGCTCAACCAACAATGGGCAGACCTGGACGGTTCCGGCGCCCATTCATAACAGCCCGACCATGGCGAGCAACTCTGTAGAGGTGGATGTGGTTTTTAGCGGTAATGGCGTGGCCCATGCGGTATGGGTGGAGAATCGCGCCCTGGCTTATGCGCCAGAGAACAGGTGGCCGACGAACAACACCAGCAATCTGCCCACGCTCATCTCCAATCCCGTCATCCCCCCTGGCGCCGCAGCGCCGCTGCTGGTGGCGACCGGGGAGAGCATCCTCGACGTGATCTGGAGCGAGGGCGATGGCGTCAATCCCAACATCTACCATGCCCGTTCGACCAATGGCGGCAGCAGTTGGCCGATCAAAGGGATTATCCGCAGCACGCCGCCAGAGTCGCGCGTGCCTTCCCTGGCCGTCAGCCCGACCGACGACAACCGCCTCTATGCCGTTTGGGAAGAACAAGTTGCGGGGGCAGTGGTGACCAGCACGGCCGTCATCATGTTCGCGCAAGGCACGGTCAGCGGCAGCAGCGTCAGTTGGTCAAACCCCATTGTCATCTCCACCAATGCGGGTGACAACGTGGCCTTCGAGCAGCCAGAGATCATCGCCAACAGCCAGGGGCTGCACGTCACTTACAGCTACCACGATCTGGTTAATGAAGTGCAGTTGGTTTACTACACCAAGTGCGGCAGCGGCTGCACACAACCCACCGGTTGGTCAGGATTAACCAATATCGGCGGGCAGTTTGTTAAAGTGAACGGCGTGTTGCCCTTTTACGTCATTTCCAACATGGTGACTTATGGCTACTGCACCCAGGTTTATTATCACGGGGTTAAGCAAGATTTGTTACAAGAGAATGAGCAGGTATGGGGCGTCAATAATTGTGATAACTGGAGCGGTGGTGGCATAGATGAAGTCACGGATCCAGTGACGACGCGCGCGGTGAATCCGAATATGGTCGTTGGCGACGGGGGCTGGATTTATATGGTATACAGCCAGGTGATAGCGTCTGATTTGCTGCAAACGTACTTTATCAGCAGCCAGGATGACGCCACAATTATCATTCCTTTTACAGGGGCGCTGCTGCCCATCATTTTTAGGAATTAAAGGTTCATGAACCGCTTAGAGTGGATTTTAGGTATTTTGTTAGTGGCGCTGCTGCTGATTGTCGTCGGCATATCCGCTTTGCTCTGGCTGCAGCCGCGAGCAACGGCCGTGCCGGAAGGGTACGTGCAGGTGACAACCGCCGCCGGTGTGGCGCCCACGTCTGTCTACCCTGGCGCAACAGCCAGAGTCGGTTATGCAGCCGCCCAACGCGGCGTCGCCGACTGGTATGCCGATGCGGTCTTGCTCGATGCTGTCGCCACCTGGCCACAAGGCGTCAGCGAAACGGAGCTGCGCGCGGGTACGGCAAACTGGGGGTACACCTTCTATTCGCCGACCGCAGGCGCAGTAACGCTCGTCACCGTGATCGGCGCCACGCCCAAACGGGTTTCAGAAAGCCCCTATACGCCGCCTGCCACCATTATGGACGCAGGGGCCTGGTTGCTTGACAGTCAACAAGCCGTAAACATTTTTTTGGATGGTGGCGGCGCGGCCTTCTTGCAGGACAACGGCATTACAACCCTGATCATGCAGCTCGCCGCCAGTAATCGCACTGAGCGGATGGAGTGGTTGGTGTCGTTGTTTGCCGACGAAAGCGGCCGTTCCTACACCATGCGCATTGACGCAACTTCGGGAGAAATATTGGAAGTCATAGAGTAAGCGGCGATCGGTAAACAGTAATCGTCGCCGTCAAAATAATGAGGTAACATGCCATGAAACAAATAACAACGCAACATAACAAACATCGTGAAAAAGGGCAAAGCCTGGTCGAAGTCGCTTTGTTCCTGCCTATCTTTATTATCATCCTGGCCGGCCTCATTGAGGTCAGCCAACTGGTCATCACGCAAAACCGGGTCAGCCAGGCCGCGCGCGTCAGCTCCCGCTTTGGCGCCAACGGCGGGCAAAACGAAGGCATGATGCTGGTGGCGCTGAACACGGTGACGCAAACCCTGCTCATGGACGCCGGCAATTGGGACATGTGGGTGGTGCGCGGTACGGTCAACGACGCCGGTACTGCGTTTAGCGAGTGGGAATTCACCCACGTCTACGGCATTTCCAACACCGTTGGCTTCACCAACGTCAATGAAGTGGACATCCAGACAGAGATCCTGACGGACCTGCAGCGGAACATCACCCCCAATAATTACACCACCCTGGTTGGTGGCCTGCGCATTGTCGGGCTGTATACGCTGCACGACGTTGAGTCCATCCTGGGCTTAGAGTCAATGCCCTGGCTGCAAGGTTTTTACAGCGTGCGCGGCCTGAGCTACATGCGGCAGACGGGCGAAACGGTGGTGCAAACCAACGGCTGCTCCGCCTTCCCCATTGCCGTTCATGAAGCGATCCGCTCGGTGAACCCGCCCGGCAGCGGTGGCAACCCGTATCCCAATCCCAACGACTTTGCTAACCCCAATCCGCCAACCTATAACAGCTTTATCTACCATCGCCCTGACATTCCATTGGCCCAGGCGCGCGAAGGGGATGTTTACCGTATCTGGAATGGGTTTGGGTCTGGTAACTTCGGCTGGCTGCTCTGGAATACCGGCGAGCAGGGGTCGGGGACCACGCTAGACGGCAGCGTCACCTGGCCCGGCAACAGCACGGATTACACCAATGCCGGCAACTGCGGTGGCGGCACCTGTGTCACACCCCTCTTTCCGCACCGCGTTCGCGGTTACGTCAACCCGGATGACACATCTGATATCACGCTGCACGTTGGCGATTGGGTGCCGGCCAATACCGGCGTCAGTAACGCGAGCTACTTGCGCGACACCTTGGATGGGCACATCTCCCTCAATCGCACGCTGCGGCTGATTGTCTGGGGCGAATCGCGCCAGCAAGGGAGTAACGGCGCCTATCGCATCTCCGGCTTCGCCGTCTTCCGCCTGAAAGGGTACAGCTTGTCAGGTAACTGGATCCTGGCCGAGTTTGTGCGCTGGGACACGTCTTGCGGGCAGCCGATACCATAAGCGTGAAACGTGAAACGTGAAGCGTGAGTGACAAGAAACCAGGCTTTTCGCAAAAAGCCTGGTTTCTAAACTATATTACGCGCTGGCCGGTCTCCTGACCGCGCCAGGCAAGGGGCAGGATGATGATTCAGAAAGACTCCTTTCGTAAACGTGAGCAAACAACAGGAAAGGTCCAGAATGATAATGAGGCCGGGCAAAGCATCGTCATCATTGCCTTTGCCCTGATCGGGATTCTGGCCTTTGTGGGCATTGCCGTGGACGTGGGCCTGGTGTATGCGCGCAGCACGCAGTTACAATCGGCCGTGGACTCGGCCGCGCTGGCCGGCGTGGTAGAACTGGTAAATGACAGCGAGGTCAACGCCAATCGCAAAGCGGAACAGTTCTTCAACGCCAACGGCTTCAACCTGACGGTGACGACGGGGGGGAACAGCCTGGCAACCGGGCGCGCGCTGCCGCCATCGGCGCTAGGCGCGCTGCAATATGAATTAAGCGCCGACTGGCCGGTGGAACTCTATTTCTTGAAGCTGATCGGCCGTGACGCCATCACCCTCACCCGCCGCGCCGTCGCCGGCGTCTTCCCCCAGGCAGACATTTACGCCAGCCGCCGCATTGAAGATGGCGTCCTCAGCACCTCCAACCAGGCGGTGTTTGGCTTGAACTCCTGCACCCACATGGGCGATCCTTTCTCCCCTGTGAACAGCCCGTGGGCCCCCGGCGTTTATACGTACAACTACCGCATCCTCATCCCGCCAGACTACCCACAAGACATTGTGCGCGTGGAGTTGTTTGACCCCGATTCGATCAATCGGCCGGGGAGCGCCTTTACAGTCCAGCGCACGCAGTTGGCGGTAGATAATGGTCTGCCTTTGTTTGCGGATCTCACCTGCCCAACTACAAATAACTACCACATGCAGTATCAACCATGCCTCATCCCCACCGGCGAGAGGAACCTGGGGCTGCCCCTGGATGTCATCAACCCGTTTTGGTTTGTGCGCATAGATGAAAACCGCCGCGCGCGCACGGGCGTGAACAGCGGCTGCGGCGGACCGCCTGGTAATAATTACACAGCATCGCTTAACACGCGCACCACCTACGAACTGTTTTATTATGCGCAAAACGAAGACCGGACGGTGCGCCGCATCCCGCTGGCTGTCTACACCGGGCAGGTGGGGGATGGCGCGCGCGACAATGGCGACCACCTGACCGACATGCAGTGGGTCTCTCCTGGCGGGCAGCTGAGCCTGGGGCAGCCGGCGCCGGTACCCACCGACTGCGGCAGCCCCAATGGCGGGGATTATCACGCCACAAACTGCCCCGGTGGCACGCCCATTGGGCCGGGCAAAGGGTTTGAGATCAGCATTTCCCAATCTTTGGGCAGCATCATGACCGACCCGGCGACAGGAAACCGCTTCATTTACCTCAACGTGACGGCCATTGATGGTTCGTCGGAAAATGGGTTTGAAGTGTGGGCCGGGCCAAACACCTACGTCAACGATATCAACAGCGACGCCAATATGCGCAACCTACAAGTTCTGAATTCACGCGGGGCGCATTCATCCAATGGCGTCACCGTGTTTGGCATGGGGCGGCTGCCGATGAACTCCAACGTGAACTTCCGCGTGGATGTGCCGCTCATCTGGGTGGGTCCGGAGATGGCGGGGCAGTCCATTTTCATCAGCCTGTTCGACTCCGACTCTGGCGCTTTGCCCCCCATTCACTTTTACTTCGATTCGATTGCTTTTAACCCGACAACGGGCACGGGCGATTGGGGCGTCACTTACTCCGGTACCGAAGGAGGGCGCTGCCGCATTGGGCTTTGTGAAGACCAGTGGACCTCACCCCCTTACGAGATCGTCGTGCCGGGGGACATTGAGAACTGTGATTACAACAACCCCACCCCTTCCTGTATCCCCTTTTACGGTGGGCGGTTGGTCGCCAATTATATCGGTGGGAACTCAGACACCTATGGCTGGCAGGTGCGGTCGAGCGGCCTGCCTTATCTGATAGAGTAAGGAACATAATTTACACGTTTAGATTGGACAAATCTCAGAAGATTTGTCCAATCTTCCGTATGTTATTTAATTTT
>JACSRF010000484.1 GCA_014879875.1 Anaerolinea sp. | reverse complement strand
GATAAAGCCCCAAAAAACCGTGTTTTTCCCATCCGTGTTTACAAGATCGCCAATTTTTTGCCGATCTTGGCGCTGTTAGCGCCTAATACGCCCCCCGACCAAACACCAGCACCGGGATGGTGCGCAGGATCAGGCTGAGGTCCAGGCCAAAAGACCAGTTGCGAATGTAATACATGTCCAGGCGCACCCGCTCTTCATAGGTCAGGTCAGAACGGCCGCTTACCTGCCACAGCCCACTAATGCCGGGGCGCATCGTCAACAGATTCACGTCCCACTGATTGTATTTCGTCAATTCATTGGGGGCGATCATGCGTGGCCCTACCAACGACATCTCCTGCCGCAATACATTAAACAACTGCGGCAGTTCATCCAGGCTGTACTTACGTAAAGCGCCCCCAATACGTGTAATGCGCGGGTCATCTTTCAGCTTATGGTTCCTGGCTAATTCCGCTTGCAGATCTGGATGCTGCGCCAAAATCTCATCTCCATCTATACGCATGGTACGAAACTTGAAAGCATCGAACTCCTTACCATTCACGCCGACCACGCGGCGGCGGTGGATGATGGGGCCAGGCGAGTCGAGCTTCACGGCAAGGGCCAACGCCAACAACAGGGGCGCGCCAAAAATGACGGCGGGAAGGGTGAGGGCATAATCGGTCAACAGTTTAGTCAGCCGCGCGGAACCGGTCAGGCGTACCTTGTTGATATGCGCCAACGGCACACTGGCGATTTCTTCCACCTGGACGCCGGTCGTAATCATTTCAAACAAACCGGACGTCAGGCGCAGGTCAATACCCTGCGCCACCCCGTACCGCTTGAACAGCGACAGCAATTGCTCCTGGTCTAAGGCGCCGGTGGAGATGATCACCTCTTCGACGTTATGTTTGCGGATCAGTTCATCGAGTTGGGCAATCGAACCAACGACGGGGAAGTTGCCCCATTTAGCCCCGACCCGCAAGTTATCATCGGCGAAGCCGACCACCTTAATGCCGGCGCTTTTGATCTGCGCAAATTGTTCCGCCAGATAGTAGCTTTCCGGGCTGACGCCAACGAGCAGCGTGGAGATGAGCAAATAGCCGCGCTTTCTAATCAGGTAGATCATGGCGCGGATGCCGGTTCGCCCCAATCCGACGGAAGAGGTGGTCAACGCCCAGGTGGCTACCAGCCACCACTTGTCAATGATGGTCGTGTCCCCCAGGTACCCCACCACGATGATCGCCAGGGCGGCGGCCGTAGCCGCCTGAAAAATCAAGCGAAACTCATGGACGCTGTTAAACAAGCGTTTACGGCCGTACAGTCCGGCGATGCTAAAGATAATCAGCCAGGAAAAAATAATGGAAATGCTCAACGTATTGGGGATGTTTTCAACGGCCGTTGGCGCACCTGCCGCCACGCTGACCACCTTCCCCACCTGAAAAGCCACAGTCACCATCAATAAATCGCTGAGGATAAACAAGATAACGATCAAATTACGTAATAATTGTTCTGTTCGTGATTGAATTGGATGATAAATGCTGGTTTGAAGAGAATGATTAACCCACTGTTTCGCGTCCATAGTTGGTACTTCACAACCTATAAGCTTGTAAATTTATAAATCTGTAACCTGAAATCTAACCTATACTGTACATTTTCATGGCTTACAATTCGTCTTACACGGGGGAAGCATAATCGTCGCAAAAACACCCCTCCCACTCTGGGGAGGGCGCTGTTCCACCAACATAAGACTCACGGCTAACGACTAACGACTCCCGACCCCTTCCCGCCGCAGCCTGGCGACAACGCGATAGGGCAGCAGTGGAATTTCATCGAACCAGACGCCGGTGGCGTCGTGCAGGGCGGCTACAATGGCAGGCGCCAATGGCAGGAAAGGCATTTCCGCCATGCCGCGCGCGCCCCATGGGCCGATGGGGCTGGGAATTTCCATGATCAGCGACTCTACCCGGTCCGGCACGTCGCGGATGCCGGGAATAAGGTATTGACTGAAATATGGGTTGAGGATACGGCCGTCGCGCACCTGCAAATTTTCCATCACCGCATATCCAAACGCCTGGGCAATGGCCCCTTCAATTTGCCCCTCAATGAGCTGTGGATTCACCGCCTTGCCCACATCATCGGCGCACACCACGCGCTCCACAAAAATGTGGCCGGTCTCCACATCTACCATCAAGTCTACGACTTCAGCCACGTACCCATAACAAAAGTTAGGCATACACACGCCTGTCTCCGCGTCATACATTTCTGTGGGGGGCGGGATGTATTTGTAATGGGCAACAGCCGGTCGTTCTTCGTTTTGCCAGGCGACCAGGGCTTGCTCAGCCGCGCCACGGATGGCGTTGCCGGCCATGAAGGTCATGCGCGAGGCGGAAACGGAGCCAGAGTTGGCGGTAACGGCCGTATCCGACATCACCAACTCTACCTGTTCCACCGCCACGCCCACGGCCGCCGCCGTCATTTGCCGCAGCGCCGAATGCGTCCCCTGCCCCACTTCCGCCGCCGCGTGCCGCAGCACCACTTGTTCAATCTCGACTGCGCCGTGCAGTTCAATGATCGCGTCGCAGCTTTCCGGCGCGGCAAAGGAAAAGCCCACATTTTTCAAGGCACAGGCAAAGCCGCGCCCACGTCGCAGCGCCTGTGGGTTTGCCGGCAGCGATTGCAGGCTGCTGCGTATTGCGTATTGCGCCTTGTCATCGCCCGACGCAGCGTCGTCCGACGCGCCGTCGCCCGACGCGCCGTCGCCCGACGCAGCGTCGCCCCACTGTGCTGCCTGGGCGCATTCGCTAATCACCTCAGCCATGCTCACGCCAGGCGGGATGGGCGTTTGCGTGGTCAGCAGGCTGCCTTCGCGCAGCACATTCTTCAGGCGCAGTTCCACCGGGTCCATGCCCAACGCCGCCGCCAGCTTATTCATCTGGTTTTCGGCGACAAACGCCCCTTGTGGCCCACCAAAACCGCGAAAAGCGCCGCCGGGCACGTTGTTGGTGGTAATGGTGTAGCTGTCCACATGGGCGTTGGGTATTTCGTATGGCCCGGTGACCATGAGATGAAAATTACCCAAGACTTTGGTGCTGGTATAGGCGTAAGCGCCGCTGTCCATGTACACTGCGGCGGCAACGGCCGTCACTTTCCCCGCTTTCGTCGCCCCCCATTTGGTGCGCACCACCGCCTGATGCCGCTTGTGGTGGCCGATGATGCTCTCCGCCCGCGACCAGATGATACGCAGCGGGCGGTCAATGCCCATTTCATGCAGACGCATGACCGCCAGCCCCATCACAATTTGCAGCGACATATCCTCGCGGCCGCCAAACGCGCCGCCAATGGCCGGATAAATAATGCGCACCTGCTCTTCCGGCACGCCCAGCGCATGGGCCACCTGTTCGCGGTCTTCATGCGTCCACTGTCCGGCGATTTCGATGGTGATGCGCCCAGCTTCATCCAGGTAGCTAACGGCCGCTTCTGGCTGCAAATAAGCGTGTTCCTGGTGAGGCAGATCGTACTCACTCTCCACAACCACAGCGGCCGCTGCCCATCCTGCCGCCATATCCCCTTTGCGGATTTTGTAATGTTTCAAGACGTTGGTCTTTGTGTCCGGGTGAATGATGACCTCATCCGTCATGGCGGCAAACATGTCTGTCACCACCGGCAGCGGTTCCCACACAATGTCAATCAGACTGCGCGCCGCAGCGGCGGCCGTTTCCATTTCCGCCACAATGACCGCCACCTGGTCGCCTTCCCAACAGCTAATATCAGCATGAGGTTTGCTGCTGCCCGGCCCTACCAACACCGGCTGATCGGGCATGATCAGGCCATACTCATTCACCGGCACATCTTTGGCCGTGAAAATGGCGACGACGCCAGGCACAGCCAGCGCCTTGTCCAAATTAATAGATACCATCCGCGCGTGCGGCTGCTCGCTAAACAACACTTTGCCGTGCAGCAAATTGGCCGGCGTGATGTCGCCTGGGTACAGCGCCGCGCCGGTAATTTTTCCGACCGCATCTACGCGGTGGAGCGATTGCGACGAGAGTTCATTTAAGGTTGTCATAGTCGTTAATCAAATTTGTTATCGAGCGGATCCTCGTTGCGGGAATACATCGAGGGTGTACCCGTCCGCCGCCGCCCTTCATAACTGGCGACAAAGTAGCCGATGAAGAAGATAAACTGCATGATGAAGACGATGATCAACATCACGCCGCCGAGAATAACTTCCTGGGGCATTTTACTGGAAGGGATTTGTAACGCGCTGTAAATTTGCCGGTACGTGATCAGCCCATTTTCTGGAGCGAAAATAACGAGCGTGGCGATGAAGTAAGCAATAAAAAAGGATATCACCAGCCAGATCAACTGAATGATCGTTTTTTGCGTCTGCCCTTTTCGTTTTGCTAATTCCGCGTCTCTTTTCTTGTCTAGTCGCATGGTTCATGCCTCCACGGTTTGTAGTGACGGTTTGAGCCGTCAGGGACCCGCTCAAGCGGTTACTACAAACGGCTAATTAAATCCTGATCGGCCGCTTTCTCCACCGCTTCAATAATTTTGTAATATCCGGTACAGCGGCACAAATTACCGGTAAACGCTTGCTGAATTTGCGCCGGGTCGGGGTGAGGCTGCTCTTCCAGCAGTTTGGCGCCCGACATGAGGAAGCCAGGAATGCAGTAGCCACATTGCACCGCGCCTGTTTCCACAAAAGTTTGTTGCAGCGGATGGAGCTGCGCCGCGGCCGTTCCCAGCCCTTCGATGGTCACAATGTCCGCCCCATGCGCGCGCGGCGCGGGAACCAGGCAAGACATAACCGCCATCCCATCCAGGAAAACGGTGCAAGCGCCGCATTCGCCTTCGGCGCACCCTTCCTTGCTGCCGGTGAGGAACCCTTCTTCGCGCAGCCAGCGCAGCAGCGTTTTGTGCGCGCCAACGGCCGTTACCTCTTTCCCGTTCACCGTAGCGCGAATGGGCGTGTCGGAACCGTGGCTGGCGGCAAACTGTGCGCCGGTAGGGTAATGTCCGGCCGTATTCCCCCAGAGCATTACCGGGTCTTGCGGCCATTGTGACCGCTCTTGTCCATCACGAATGGTTTCTAAGGCGCGTCTGGTCATCACACGCACCATTTCGCGGCGATATGCGGCCGGGCCGCGCACATCGTCAATCGGCGTGGCGGCGGCCGCTGCCAGGCGCGCCGCCGCGTCAATGCGCTCTTCGGTAAGCGGTTGGCCGACCAGGTATTGTTCGGCCGCCGACGCGCTGATGATGGTGGGGGCCACACTGCCCAAGGCAATACGCGCCATTTGCACCACATCCCCGGCAAAATCCAGAACCAGCGCCAGATGCACCACCGAAATGGCCTGCGCGCGGCGCAAGCCGAGCTTGACAAACACACCGCGCGCCGTTGGCGGCAGCGCCGGGAAACTGATGTCTACGAGCATTTCATCGGGCTGCATGACAGTGCGGCGCACGCCGGTGTAGAAAGCGGTGAGGGGGATGGTGCGACGGCCGTTCACCGAGGCTAACGTCACGCTGGCATCCAGGGCATACAGGGCGCTGATGGTGTCGTTAGCCGGGCTGGCCGTGATCACGTTCCCCGCCACCGTTGCCCGGTTGCGAATTTGCGGCGAGGCCAGTTCCCAACATGCCTGCGCCAGGGGCAGCCCATGCTGCGTCACAAGCGGCGAGGCAATGACCTGGTTGTGCGTCACCAGCGGCCCCAGGTGAATGTCCCCGGCCTCATCTTGCGTGATCTGGTTGAGGTCAGGGATGCGCGTCACGTCAATGAGCGTCGTCACCTCAGCGCGCAGCCCGCGTTCCAGTTCCAATAAAATATCGGTGCCACCGGCAACCAGACGGGCGGTACGGCCGTGTTCAACCAGCAGAGCCAGCGCCCTCTCGATTGTCGTTGGCGTTTCATAATGGGTAATTACGTGGGGTTTTGTGTTGATCATAAAGACATCCGTTTGCCATGACCGCCGCGCCGCTGCATGATGATTTCCGCCAGGATGCTGACGGCAATTTCGGCCGGTGTTTCGGCGTTTAACTCTAAGCCAATCGGGGCGTGAAAGCGGGTGAGAAGGGTTTCGTCCAGGCCATCCGCCAACAGCAGCCGCTCTGTTTCTGCCCAGCGGCGGCGGCTGCCCATGACGCCGATATAGGGAGTGGGCGTGGCGGCCAGCAGGGGCAAGATATGGCGGTCTATCTCGACATTGCGCGTGACGACGACGACGTAGGTGTTGGCGGTGAGAGGGCGCTGCGCCAGGGCGGCGGCAAAATCGCCGGGCAAGTAAACGTCGGCGTGGGGGATTTGCGCCGGCGTTGCCAGGTCAGCGCGGTCGTCGGTGACCACAACCTGGTAACCTAACCAATGCGCCAGGTCGGCGACGGCCTGGCCGACGTGCCCGCAGCCCACAATGAAGACGGCCGTCGGCGGCAAATAAGGTTCTACGAAAACTTCAATTTCACCGCCACAAACGCCAGGGTCGCCGCGCTGCGGGTCAACAAAGGCGTAGGGAACCAGGTGGGGTTGGTTTTGGGCGAGGGCCGCGACTGCTTCTTGCACCACCTGCGCTTCCATTTCGCCACCGCCAACGGAACCGGAGGTACGGCCGTCGCCATAAATCAACATCTTCGCCCCGGCATGGCGCGGCACAGAGCCACGCGCTTTGACAATGGTCGCCAGCGCCACCGGCTCTCCCGCCTGCTGTGCGGCCATCAATTCTACCAGGAGTTGCGGCGCGTGGTCATTGTGCATGTGGGCAAGCTCTTATCATATTGTGTATTGCGTATTCCGTATTACTGAGCACCGAACACCGATTACCGGCCCTCCGGTGCAGCGACACACCACCCCGCTACCCATCCCGATTTGCCATCTGGCGCTGTAACGTTATAGAAATTAATGGTAAATTGCTGTCCGTCTACCAGTTGGCGTACCCAGAAGGAAGTGACATTGTTAATAGCGACACGGGTGGCAGTGGGGAAAAACACGTCATGGCTGCTTGTTTGTGCCTGGAAAATCCCGCCTAAAACGACTGTGCTCTGGTTGGCAATGGTCCCACATTGGCCCCGTTCCTGGCATGCCTGGCTGCACACCAACGTCCCTTCTCCTTCCAGGCGTATGTCATGTCCCAACGTGACGGCCGAAGCATCCCGATTGATGAGACTGCACGCAGTGAGCGTGATCATTGCCAATAGCAACAGAGTATGCCCGATGACGTGGCGTCTGGCCCCGTTCGTATTGCGTATTGCGTATTGCGTATTACGTGTGCAACAGGCCACCGTTCACCGACCACTGATTACCGATTACCGGTTACTAACCACCGATTACCGATTACCGCCAATCCCACACGATTTCCCCGGCCAAAATTCGTTCAACTTGCTTCACGAACTCTGACATTTTGAGCGGTTTGCTAATAAAACCGTCAAAGCCCAATTCGCGCGCTTTACTCACATCGGCATCCAACGTACCGGCGGTGACGGCAACGACTTTGGCGCTGCCATACTTATCGCTGGCGCGTACAGCGGTGAGCAAATCGTAACCGCTTTGCCCTGGCATGTTAATGTCCACCAGGAATAAATCTACTTGCGGTAAATTTTCGGCATAGGAAAGGGCTGAGGCTACAGATTTGCGAGCATAACAGCGGGCGGCCCCACCCAGACGCAGCAGGTCCAGAGTAATGAGTTGGGCATTGGGGTCATCTTCAACAACCATGATATAAGCATCTTTTAATGATGTGTCCATTGCCGAAAGTGTACCAAATTGCTCGAAAAGGGACAATCATCATGCGGCGCACAACCATCTGACTGCATACGCCAGGTGTTGGCGCAGGGCGGCCTGGAGCGTGTGGACACCATTTGCCCTGGCTTTGCCGTAGATTGTCTGGAAATGTTGGAGGAGATGGCGGAGCAAAATCGGGAACTGTTTCTGGAGGCGGGTGGGCGGCAGTACCAATATATCCCTTGCCTGAACGATGGCCCGGCGCAGATGGCGCTGCTGCCAGACCTGGTCAAGACGCATTTGCAAGGCGATTTGCGTCAAAGTTTGGAAGCTTTTCAGAGAATTTAGAGCAGCCAGGCTATCAGGAGCAGGGCAACGGCCGTTACCCCCAACGCTTGCCCTAAAAAGATGAGCTGCCACTCCGTTGCGCCCGGCCGGCGAAAGCTGAGGATACCCATACCTAGCGACGTAATCGCCACGCCCAACGGCCACATAGCCCAGGCTGCCAGGCCGGTGAAGTGCAGCCAGATCGTGAACAAACCGCCTAACCCCAGGCCAAGCAGAATGGCGACGCGCAGCGGCGTGAAGATGGTTTTTGGTTGGGCTGTCATGGTGATAGGATTTTCCACTATTTGGGCAAACATGGTAATTTTTCTCCGTTTTTTTGTTTCTACCAGTATCGTCGTTTGTTCTGTTTGGGGCTGGTCGCTTTTTCTATGGCAATACTATACTTTCCCTACGCGGCCGTTGGTGTTAAACAGGTAACGTTTGCGGTGTATGCTTGTTAGAAACCGCATGAACGCAAAACGGCCGTCGGCATTACACCGACGGCCGTTGCCCATACCGATTACCGATTACCGATTACCGGCTATACCCCTCGCCAAAAATATCAATCATCAGCCGGGCATCGCCGAGCGGGTAGAGGATAGGGCAAGTGCAGCCATTGTCCACGTATTCGCGCACTTTGGCTTTGACCTCTTCTGGCGAACCGCTGGCCGTACACATTTGCACCACATCGTCTGGAACCAGTTTCATGGCTTCGCGGATTTGCTCGTCGGTGGCCGGCCAGGTGAGTATCTGGTGGATGTCGTCGAGCAATTCCTGGCTGACGCCGCTGGCTTTCATCAGGTGGGGCTGCTGCCCCAGGTATTGCGTAATCATGAAGCGGGCTTTATCCAGCGCCTTTTTGCGGTCGTTGTCCACAGAGCAAATGACAAGCTGCGGCCGGTCAATGTCATCGAGGGAACGCCCTGCTTTTTTCGCGCCTCGTTCCAGGGCGGCGAGGGCTTCCAGGTTATATTTGGGGTTGACCAGGTAGTTGAGGACGGCGCCATCGGAAATTTCGCCGGTGAGTTCCATCATTTTCATGCCCGTCGCGCCGATGTAGATGGGAACGTTGCGCGGTTCTTTACGGCCGTACACCACATCCAATTGAATGCCATCCACATGATGAAACTCGCCGTGGAAGGTGACATTTTCCAGGTTGAGCAAGCGGCGCAGCACGTCCACCGTCTCGCGCATCGCCAGCAGCGGTTTGCGCCGTTGAATGCCTACCTTGCTTGCCAGCGGATCCCACCAGGCGCCAATGCCACAAATGATCCGGTCTTGCGCCAGGTCATCCAGGGTGAGGAAGGTGGCGGCGAGCAGGCCAATGTTGCGCGTCCAGTTGTTGGTGACGCCGCTGCCAACTTTGATTTTGCTGGTGACGGCGGCAAAGGCGGCCATGGGCACGATGGCATCGCGCACCAGCCGGCTTTCCGCCTGCCAGACGGCTTCAAAGCCTTTTTCCTCGGCATATTGCACCAACTGCATCCCTTCTTGCAGGGAGTGGGCGTCTTGTAAATAGAGGGCTACGCGGTCTTGGGTCATGGGGTTCTCCTTACTTAACAGACATTATCGGAAATAAGCATTTATCCGCAGATTACGCAGATTCCACAGATTTCTTCTCTTTAATCTG
>JACSRF010000176.1 GCA_014879875.1 Anaerolinea sp. | reverse complement strand
TGAATGAAAATTTGTAGTCCGAACATCCTTGTTCGGACATCGAACAGGGATGTTCGATTTACAAAGGAGCAGGTTATGGAACAGATTGATTTGTTAATTTATGGCGCGAGCCAGGTATGTGTTGTGCCAGGGGTAGACGGCCCACAGCGTGGCGCGCAGTTGGGTGAGTTGGGGTTAATTGTAGATGGCGCGGTGGCGGTGCATGACGGCCGTATCCTGCAAACAGGTTACACTGACGACATGCTGCGTACCTATCAGGCGACCACCGCCATCAACGCGGCGGAACGGGCCGTCATCCCCGGCTTTGTGGACCCCCACACCCATTTGCCCTGGTATGGCGACCGCGCCCATGAGTTTGAGCAGCGGTTAGCCGGGGCTACCTACATGGAAATTATGGCGGCCGGGGGTGGCATTATGAATACCGTGCGCCAGGTGCGTCAGGCCACACTGGATGACCTGGTGCAAGACAACCTGCCCCGGCTGCGGCGCATGTTACAGCATGGAACCACCAGCGCCGAAGCGAAAACGGGTTATGGGCTAGAAACGGCCGTCGAACTGAAGCAGCTTGAGGCCATGATGCACCTGGGCGCGGCGCAGCCGGTAGAAATTACGCCCACGTTCTTGCCCGCACATGCCGTCCCACCTGAATATGCCGGTCATACCGACGCCTACGTGGATTTGGTCGTCAACGAGATGCTGCCTGCGGGCGCGGCATGGATGGCGCAGCAGGGTGTACGCCTGTTTTGTGACGTATTTTGCGAGGCTGGCGTATTTGACGTATCGCAAACACGGCGTATTCTGGAAACGGCCGCTGCCCTCGGTTATGGCCTCAAAGTACACGCCGACGAATTCGAGGGACTGGGGGGCACAAAACTCGCCGTCGAATTGGGCGCTGTCTCTGCCGACCATCTTGTGAAAACGCCAGATGCAGATATTGCCGCGCTGGGGCAGGGAAATACCATTGCCGTAGGGCTGCCTGGAACCCCATTTGGCCTGGGGCATCATGAATACACCCCGGCGCGCAAAATTTTAGCGGCTGGTGGGGCGTTAGCGCTGGCGACCGATCTGAACCCCGGCACCTGCTGGTGTGAATCTATGCAGATGGTGATGGCGCTGGCCTGCCGCTACCTGGGGCTGACACAGGCACAGGCATTGGCTGCCGCCACCATTAACGCCGCCTATGCCATAGGTCGTGGTCAGGAAATTGGCAGCCTGGAACCGGGCAAACAGGCGGATTTGTTGATTTTGGAAACGGCCGATTACCGGCAGCTTGGCTATCAGTTTGGCGCCAACCTGGTACAGACGGTGATTAAAAAGGGACGAGTTGTTGTCGGTGGTCAGTAATCGGTGGTCGGATACCGAATACTAATTACCGGTTACGGAAACAGGGGATCGTAATGGAAGCTTTAGCAAACTTATTGCAAATAACGCCTGAGCAATTGATGCAGGTAGTCACCCTGGGCATTGTGTTGCTGATCGGGCTGGTGCTGCTGCGTGTGTTCTTAAAATTGACGGCGACGTTGTTCCGCATTGGCTGTTTTGGCATTTTTTTGATTGTCGCCGTCGTGTACGTGCTGTCTGTGCTAAGCCCATAAAGTGACCTGGATAACGTGTGTCTTGTCACTTGTGCATGAATTCGTATAATCTTAGTTATGTTTTCAAGACATAACGTCGTGTTACGATCTTATCAGATAATCGGGCCAGGCCGGTTGTTGCCGGTCTTACTCTGCCTGACGCTCTTGGTCTTCACCGCCTGCCGCGAAGATGTACCCGCAGACAATGGGACTGACGGGGCGGCTGCGGCCAACGTGCCCACGCTCATGCCCACCATGGTTGTACCGGCAACGGCCGTCGCGACCGAACCAATCGCCACACCCACGCCAACGGCCGTTCCCGTCACGCCCACCCCAGAAAAGCCGTTGGCGGCGCTTGTCAATGACCAGCCCATCTACCTGGATGATTATGAAAAAGAATTGGCGCGTTACGAACAGGCTTATGCCGGTTTGGGCAGCACGCCGCCCGCCGATTACCGGGCGCTGGTTCTGAACAGCTTGATCGAACGCGCCTTGATTGTGCAGGCCGCCGCCGCTGCCGGCATTGTCGTCACCCCAGAAGCGGTCGAAGCGCGGATGACAGAGATGCGCGCCGGCGCCGACAGCGAGGCGAATTTTGCCGCCTGGCTGGAAGCGAACCAATACAGCGAAGTCGAATTCCGTGACGCATTAGCCATGGAAATTGTGACGGCGCAGATGTTAGATCGTGTCACCGCTGACGTGCCTTATGCCGTGGAGCAGGTTCATGCGCGTTACATTCAGTTGAATGATGGGGTGTTGGCTGCTTCCTTACAGGTGCAAATTAATGGTGGCAGCGATTTTGGCCTGTTGGCGCGGCAGCATTCATTAGACCAGGTAACGGCGCAGGTGGGTGGCGATTTGGGCTTTTTTGCCCGCTGGTCTCTGCAAGTGCCAGAGGTAGCCGAAGCCGCTTTTGCGCTGCAACCGGGAACGGTGAGCGATGTCATTGCGGTGACCAATACCAATGGCAGCCAGACATTTTATTTGGTGCAGGTGATTGAGCGGGAGGCGCAACGACCGTTAACGGCAGACATGCGTTACGTTTTGTTACAGCAAACATTTTCCGACTGGCTGGCAACCCAATGGCAGCAGGCGGTCGTTACGCGATTTGTGGGAACAGATGGATAGGTGAAAAATGGCACGCAAACGAACAAATCAGGCGCCCGGCTGTCTGGGACAAATTTTTAACGTATTGACCGCCACGTTTTTTACGTTGACTTTATTAGCTGTGGTTGTGTTTATTGTCGCGCTGTTGGCCCCCAATTTATTGCGAGCCACACCCCTTGCCTCCTTCTTGCCAGCAGAGCGGGAACCAGTGGTTGATGAAGCGGCGCTGCCGACCCTCGCGTCGGTAGCGGCGATCCCTACCCTTCCCCCGACAGCAACCCCCAATTTGTTGCAGCCAACCTGGACGCCGGTGGCAACATCGCTGCTGCCAACCCCGGAACCACAGAACACGTTGGGGCCAACGTTGACGCCATCGGTCACGCCGATTTTTCCCTCGAAGACGCCCACGCGCACCCCTACGGCGACAGCGACCAACACGCCTACGGAAACACCGCCTGGCCCACCGCCAACCCCATCACCAACGCGATCTGAATTTATTTTTACCAGATCGAACAACAGCCCATTTTACTTGCAAAATTTTGCCAACAATGCTGGCTGCGCCTGGATGGGGGTTGCTGGTGAGGTGTTGGACTTGAATCGGAACCCTGTTCCGGCCGGCTCGTATCGGGTGCATGTGTGGGGCAGTGGGATTGATCAGCGTGTAGCCGCTGGCAGCGCCCCAGATTACAGCCCGTCCGGTTGGGAGCAATTTTTGTTCAATTCGCCGGTGATCCGTGATTATAATGTGCAGTTGGAAACGTCAAGCGGCACGGCCGTTTCCCAGGTTTACAATGTACAAACCCGCGCAACTTGTAATGAGAACCTGGTGCGCTTCGATTTTGTGCAAAATCATTAAGCCGTTGATGGGACAGCCGTAGCCATTCTGTGTTTGGCCGTTTAACATAATCCTTGCCAGAGTAACAGCTAATGCCGTTGCCAGTTTTATTACGGCAAGGGGAGTATAGTGTAATCATTTTTGGCCTCGCATTGTCGTTTTTATACTCGCTGTGGCCGATCTCTGACCGCGCCACCTCTGAGAAAAATGTCAGATTATGCCCGTTGACAGTATACTCTCATTGTACCATACCTTGTTGCTCGACACCCCCTACTTGCGCCGGATGCGCGAGAAAAGGCGGGAAGAGGGCGCGCAAATCGGCTTCACTGTTTGTTGACTGCCAGGCTGTAGTCAGCCACATCCCCCAAAAACTCTTGGAGCAATACGCGCCATTCACCGCTGATTGTGAGGCGGAAGCTGTTAATCTGTTCTGCACCACCAGCGCTGGCGGCGTCTATGGTCAGTACGGTACGGCCGTCTGGCGTTTGCAGGCTGAGTACCAGGTCGCTGGCATTGGCCGGCTGGCTCAAAATATCTACCACGTCCCCATCTTGCCCTGTAAACAACCAGACAATGGATTGCGCGGCAGGTATTGTGCCACTCACCGTTGTACCGTAGCTCAGCACACCCGCATAAGTTGGGGTTATTGTGGCTGTGTCCAGCAGGCTGATCTCGTAACTGCCTGCCTGCCCGGAGAATTCGCGCACCAGCGCCAGGTATTGGCCGGGGATGGGAATTGCATGTTCCAACAGCTCTGCTTCGCCCGCTAAAAAGAGATCGGCTGTGGCTAAGAGGTTGATGTTGGGGTCTACCAACCAGATGATCAGGTCCAGGTTGTCGCTGAGAGGGGTAACTTTGATTTGTGCCTGTTCCCCCATTTGCCCCTGGAAAAACCAGGCGTGCGCCTCGTTTGCGCGTAAGGTTTCGCGGCGGGTTTGCCCATAAACCAGGTCGCCGGCGTCGTAAAAATTAGCAGTTTGCTCGCCACCCTGATTGAGTGAGAGGGCATAGGGTTCACTGGCGGCGCCAAAACTGCTGACGACGATGGTGTATTCTCCTGTTAATGGCAGCAGCAGCCCAGACACGACCTCTGGGTCGCCGCTAAACCCTTCGTCCAATGCTGCCAGGCGTTTGCCATCTGGTCCATAGATGTTGAGAATGGCGTCGAGTGAGTGCTGCAACGGTTTTAAGACGACGCTGACGTTTTGCCCGACCGTACCCTGGAATGTCCAAAAATGGCGGATGCCGACCGGAAGCTGTGTTTGTACGGCCTCATCGAGCAGAATGCCGCCATGCCCGTCGAATGTTGGGGCTGTATCGAAGCGCACGTCAATCTGATAGCTGCCGGCTTGTTTACTAAATTCGCTGATGACGATCAGGTAACGGCCGCTTTCGGGTAAGAATAAATCGAGCAGGCGTTCGCTGTTGTTGGTGTAGCCGTTGTCCAGGGTGGTGATGGTTTGTCCATCAGGGGCGATGACGACGGCCGCCAGGTCAAGTTGGCCCCCTTTTGGTTGCAGAGACAGCGACAGGTATTGCGGCTCGTCGAGGAAGAGTACCCAGACATCTTCTTGCCCTTTTTGCAGATGATCGTTGACTGTTGCGCCTGAGGCCAATGTGCCTTGAATGTTAGGGGAGGCGCTGACGGCTGTGCCGGCGCGTGGCATGAAGGTGGTGGCGATGCGGGCAAATTCGCCGGCATAGGTTTCCCAATGCGCGCTGGGGGCGCTGTAGAGAAACAGCATGTGTTGTACGCGGTTGGGCGGGGCAACTGGCGGGATGAGGTAAACGATTCGTGTGTGCAAGTCGCTGCCGGATGGGGCGAAGAAGGAGACGGGGTGTCCGGTGACATCTACGCTGGCGGCCGGAATGGTGGGCGTCGTGTTGGTGAAGCGGGTACTGGTGACGGAGGTGAGCGGGGTAACGGCCGTTTCTATTTGCGCCAACAATTGTTCCAAAGCCGCCGCCGGCGTAGCGGTGGTTGCGCCAGGGTCTACCACCAGTCCCACGATAAAGGCGCCGCTGACTACCGGTTTTGCAGCAATCAAACTGGCTGCCGTGCGTTCAGAATCGGTGGCGAGCATGGTGATCAGGCCAAAGGGGGTGGTGATGGCGGCCGTCTCCAGGCGGCCGGTAGCGTTGACCCAATCTGGCGGTACGGCCATTTGCCAGCCAGGGACCGCATTGGCAATGGTGCGCCAGGTCGTGGCGAAGTTAAACGTGGGGCTGGGTGCAGGCGAGGGCAGAGGCGTGTCGGTTGCCGGGGGTGGAGAGGTAATGGTAAGGGTGGGGTCTGGGGGGAGAACGGCCGTTTCTACCAGTGGTGGCGCTGGTTCTGTTTCCGGCGGTTTATTGACAACGCCACACCCCACAGAAGTGGTGGTGACTAAAACGCCGAGCAAAAAACATGGCCAGCCCCTTTTTTTCATCCGCCGGGCACACGCCAATCATCGCCAATGATGATCAGAACGTCGTAGTCACCCTCCGGCGTTGTGCCTGTGCTCACATTCAACGGCGGCACACCCATTAACTGCACCAGGTAGAACGTTGTGTTGGGATGGGACCCATAATCAATGATCTGCGTGGTGCGATAGGTAGCCGCATCTGCGTTGCCGATTGCGGTGACGTTGATGCTATATTTTTGTAAATAGGTCTGTGTGGCGGCGGCCAATCCGAAAACGGCCGTGCCGTTGTACACAGCGACGCGCGCCCCTTCCGCAGGAACCAGTGTTGGCAAATCGGCAATGACTGGCGTTGGGACGGGCGGCGGCGCAAATAGTTGGTCGCGTAGTTTGCGAATTTCATCGCGGCGGGGCACTAAGACCTGACGGCCGTCGGGCGTTGTTTCGTTGTAGACATAATTGTAATCAATGACGGCCATCTGAATATTTTCGCGGGGGATGTCTTGCGCCAACAGCGCCAGTTGAATCATTTCATCCAGAGATAAATTGGTGCGGACATTGGTTTGCAGCGTTTGCCAGATTTGTGGCGCTTCGCGGATGAGCTGCGGAACCATGTTCAAGCGCATTACCTTGTTGCGCGCAGCCAGGATCACCTGCTGCTGCCGTCCGGCGCGGTCTACATCTCCGCCAAAGGTGGCGCGGGTGCGGGCGTACTTGAGCGCCGTTGCCCCGTCCAATTGTTGCGTCCCGGCGGCAATGAAGAATGGGTCGTAACCATAGCAGTTATCGGGATAGCTTGTGTCATTGATTTCTTCGGGCACGTCTACTTCGATGCCGTCAATTTCGTCAATGATTTCCACAAAGGCGGTGAAATCAATAGCTATATAATAATCAATGGGGATACCCAGGGTGGCGGCGACTGTTTCGCGGGCCAGGGCTTGCCCGCCACCGGGGTATTCATAGACTTGCCCCAGGTAATAGGCCTGATTGATGCGGTCTACGCCAAAGCCGGGAATTTCAACCCATAAATCACGGGGCAGTGACAGGATAGCCGCCGACTTGCTGACAGGATCGAGCGTTGCCAGGATCAAGCTGTCGGTATGTGTGGGGCCGGTTTCGTCACAGCGTTGGTCTACACCGAGCAGCAGGAAGGAGATGCGCTTATCGCCAGACCAGGGTTTGAAGGCTTCGGCGGAGAGGATGGGCTTGTTGTCTGTGTCGGTGATGATGACTGCTGCCGGAGCGCCGGGGGTAACGGCCGTACCCACTTGTGGCTCAACGACGCCACTAAAATCAGGGTCGGTCATTTCCCAGGCGGAAACGCGCGCCTGCACGGTGCGATATAACCAGATAGAACTGGTTGCCAAAAAGGCCAGCGTCAGAACGCCAATTACGGCCAACGCCCACAAGGGCAAACGAATGCTGGAACGAGTTTGTCGCCGCTGCGAGTTCGATGTCATCAGTCAAAAAGTACCCCTATCGAATTTGCGATAGACGCACATTATAGCACTGCTGTTTGCTTGCGCCCATTTTCGCCAGAACACCCTTTGCTTACGCATCCAGACCAGGCAATTCTCCAAATTGCTCGCGGTAACGGGCGAGAGCAGCTTCTAATGTGGCCGCGTGTTGGGTGACGGCGTCGGCGCGAACTCGCTCTTGCTCAGCGCGGATTCGTTCTTGCTCGGCGCGGATTCGTTCTTGCTCGGCGCGGATTCGTTCTTGCTCGGCGCGGATTCGTTCTTGCTCGGCGCGTTCCGGGCTGGTGGGGAGCAAGGTTCCGTCCAGAGTGGCCCAGCGCAGCCAGGTCGCTTCGATGAAGTTGTGAACGCCTTGCCAACGTACCAGGGTTAATTGCAGTTGCTGACTGAGCAAACGGCCGTGTGCATCCGGTTCGATGGGAACATAGCGCCCTTCGCGCAGGGCAAAGCCGGCCCAATCGCCGTTGAGGGGATCGTACCAGAAGTATTCTGGCACGCGCAGGCGATTTTGGTAGATGCGCTTTTTCTCTCGTTTGTCGAAGGCGGCTGTGCTTTCAGAGATGAGTTCAATGATCACATCTGGCCCTTTGCCTTCTTGCCAGACGACCCAGCTTTTGCGGACAGGATGGCGAGGTACGTCCAGGGCGACAAAGACATCGGGTCCGCGATAGTCGTAGTCGCGGACTTGTTGCGGGCTGAAGTAGATAAACATGTTGCCGCCGGCGAAGAAATCATCGCGGTCGGCCCAATGTTGTTCTAAGGTTTCGATGAGCAGGTTCATTTGGATACGGTGTTGTCCAGTTTCCATGGGGATTCCATCATCTGAGGGGAGTTCATCAGCCGTTGGGGGAAGGGTGATATAAGGAATGGCGATTTCGGGTAAGGTCATTTCTTGCATAGGATTTTACCTATAAGAATGTCTACATCTTTTTCCAGACGCTGCTAGAAAAAGAAAGGCAGAAGGTAGAAGCCAGAAGGCAGAAAAGGAACAACGAATATTCTTCCTTCTGCCTTAAACATCGACAATTTTTTGTCGATAGAGGCGCTGCTAGAGTCTACCAAGTATAAATCACTTTGGGCGAGAATAAAAACGGCCGTCTCCCATCCATGTTACCAGGTGCGATATTTGAATTCACCGTTAACGAGGGTGGCGGCGATTTTGGTTTGCAACAGTTCGGCGGCGGGGATGTGGAAGATGTCGCGGTCGAAAATGGTGAAATCGGCGCGTTTGCCGATGGTGATGGAGCCGAGGTAAGTTTCCTGGTTGCCGGCAACGGCCGTCCCCATCGTAAAGGCATGAACAGCCTCGTTCATGATTAATTTTTGCTCAGGATACCAGCCATCGGGGTCGGGATAACCATCGGGACGGCGGCGGGTAACGGCCGCATACAACCCTGGCAGCGGTTCAATCGTCTCAATGGGCGCATCGGAGCCAAAGGCCAGCATGGCCCCGCTGTCGAGCATGGTACGCCAGGCATAGCTGTACTGCGCGCGGCCGCCCCAGTAGCGGTCGGCCATAGTCATGTCTGACGTGGCGTGGGTGGGCTGCATCGAGGCGATGACGCGCAGCTTTGCCAATCGGTCACGATCATCAGGGTGTAAAATTTGTACGTGTTCAATGCGATGGCGCAGCATTTGTCTCGCTGCTTGCGCTTCTTCCTGGCGTACCGCTGCGTAGACGTCGAGCACGTCATGGTTGGCGCGGTCGCCAATGGCATGGATGGTGACGCTGAGGCCGTGGGCGCTGGCCTGGCTCGCCTTTTCTTTCATCTCTTCTTTGTCGGTAACGACAATGCCATAATTGCCCGGTTCGTTTTCATAGGGGGCGAGCATGGCGGCGGTGCGTGGACCAAGGGCGCCATCGGCGAAAATTTTGACGCCGCCGATGCGCAGCCATTCGTCGCCAAAGCCGGTGCGCAGGCCAACGCCAATGGCGTGTTCTAAACGGTAGACGGGGATGTTTTTGACGACGCGCAGGCCGAGTTCACCGTTGTGGTGGAGGGTTTGCAGGGCCGCGAAGGAGGAACGGCCGTCGAAGTCGTGTAATCCTGTTAGTCCTGCCTGCCAGCACTGCTGCTGCGCCAGGCGCATGGCGGTGGCGATTTCGGCGTTGGTTGGCTCGGGGACGTGCTGCGCTACCAGATTCATGGCCTCTTCAAAGAGAATACCGGTGGGCTGCCCGCTGGCGTCGCGCTGAATCTGGCCGCCGGGCGGATCAGGGGTGGCGGCGGTGATGCCGGCGATTTTGAGGGCGCGGCTGTTGACCCAGGCGGCGTG
>JACSRF010000567.1 GCA_014879875.1 Anaerolinea sp. | reverse complement strand
GAAAGGCGCAAAGGATTTTCTTCTTTGCCTCTTTGTCTCTTTGTGTCTTTGCGTTAAATTCTTTTCTGGTTTATAGATTGTAGCGCCGAATAACCACCGGCCAGGAGGTAGCCCGATGGAGTATCAGGATTTTGAAATTGAACTGACCACTTTAGCCGACGGGACGCATCAGGTGAACGTGCTGGACACGCCGGCCGGGGAGACGCGCCAACAACTGGCCTTTAGCCTGAGCGATGCGGCGCTGCGTGAGAAGCTGGCGCGCATAGAGGCGACGCTGCGTTACAAAGAGAATGTAACCGCGGCCGAGAAGCGGGCGCAGGTGCAGGCGGTCAAGCTGTTTGGCGGCACTCTGTTCGCTGCCCTGATCAACGACAACTTGAAAAGCCTGTACGACCAGAGCCGTTATATCGTCAAACAGCAGGGGCAGGGGTTGCGGTTGAAACTGCGGCTGCAATCCTCTTTGTTAACGGCCGTGCCCTGGGAACTGCTCTATGACCCGCGCTTTGACGAATTTCTCTGCACCTCACGCCAGGTTTCGGTGGCGCGTTACGTCGCCCTGCCGCGCGCGGCGCAGCTGATGGCGACCAGGCCGCCGCTGAACGTGTTGGGCGTGGTGGCTGCGCCCAGTAATCTACCCCCGTTGGATGTGGCCTTTGCCAGGCAGCAGGTGGAGGCGGCGCTGCAACCACTCATCACGAAAGGTCTGGCCAGCCTGACCTGGTTGGAAGCGGCCAACCGGCGCGTCCTGCTGCGGGCGCTGAACCGCGGGCCGTGGCACGTGTTCCATTACGTCGGGCACAGCGGCTTTGACGTGGCCGCCGATGAGGGATACCTGAGCTTGTTGGGGGATGACGGCCGTGAAGAACGGCTGTCGGCCGATAAGTTGGCGATGCTGCTGGCCGATCATGGCACGCTGCGGCTGGTGGTGCTGAATTCCTGCATGGGGGCGCGGATTGGGCAAGACATCTACGCCGGTCTGGCGACGACGCTGGTGCGGCGGGGTATCCCGGCGGTGATTGGGATGCAATATGACATCAGCGACGAGGCGGCGCTGACCCTGGCGCAGACCTTTTATGAGACGCTGGCGGAGAACCTGCCCATTGAGACGGCGTTGGCCGAGGCGCGCAAGGCGATGAGCCTGGCGGTGGATGAGTCGGCCGAATGGGGGACGCCGGTCTTTTACACCCATGCGCCGGACAGCGTGTTGTTTGACATGCCTACGCCGCCGCTCGTCGTGGACAGGCGCGTCTTAGACCATCTTGCCGACAGCACGATGCGCTCCGCAATGGCGTCTGACCAGGTTGACGAGCTTGTGCGCACGGTCAGACGCCTGACGCCGCAGCTAAAAATGCACCCCGACCAGACGGCGTATGCGGCGTTGGTGTCGGCGCTGGATGAGGTTGCCAAAACGTGGCAGGTGACCGACGACGCCCTGGAAGCGGTATGGCAGCTTTATAAGGCGAATGGCGATCTTAAAGAGGCGTCGGAAGGGCTGCTGGACATTGGCGATTATCAGCTGCAAGCGCAGGTGGAGATGGGGCGCGGGCGCTGCCACATCATCAGCGATATTTATTTTATGCACCTCCGAGATTGGTTCAGGCAAACGCTCGCCGGCGACGATCTGGCCGCGATTGAGAATCTGTTTATGATGCTGGGCAATGCGGACGCGGATGTGTTCCAGGTCATGGTACAGGTGGCGGCGCAGATCGAAGAGACGGCCAATGAGGTGTTGACCTTGGTGGAAGATGACCGGGCGGATGAAGCGCGCGCCGTGGCTAAAGAGTTACGTCGCGCGTTAAGCCCGCTGCGCACGGCCGTTACCCGTTCATTGGTCGCCCTCAAGCGGCTTCAAGTTGAGTTTGCCGGTATGTCGGCGGGGCCGGGGATGGGGGACGAACCGGGCCACGCCGGCGTTGGGGCGGCCGCGCCGGATCCGGCCTACCTGACCAAAGTGTATGAACTGCTCGTGGCGCATTTCAGTGAAGCAGAGCTACAGACCCTCTGTTTTTATCTGAACATAGATTATGAATTGTTGGTGGGCGTGGGCAAGGCCAACAAGGCCAGGGAACTGGTCCAATACTGCCAGCGAGCGGATCGCTTAGCTGATTTGCGCGCGAGAGTGGAGAGGGAACGGCCGCGTGTTGCCTGGCCGGAGCGCTCTCTATGATTTGCTGTTAACAAAAGTTGACAAGCGAAGCGGGGGAAAATATAATACACGTTCGCATAATGCAAAAAACTAGATGGGTTCGATTTTCTACAATTTATGAAATGTTCGTGGGGTGCAACAAGACGGTTGCACCCCATATTTGTGATTAAAACATGTTGCGATTGCCCATAATTAGGGAGCAGGTGAAATTTAATGCCAATGAAAGATCCGATTACGCTAAAAACCTACGCTCGAACAACTGATCCGCTGCCACTGCCGACGCTTATTGACGTGCAGTTGACGTCATTTGAAGCGTTCATTGAAGAAAGCCTGGCTGAATTATTTGATGAGATTTCGCCTATTGAAAGTTTCAATGGCGATTTGAAGCTGTATTTTCCCAGCAACCGACCTGAAGTTGAAGGCTTTGACCTGAAATATTGGTTTGGTGAACCCAAGTATAGTGTGGAAGAGTGTGTGGAGCGCGACATGAGCTTTGCCGCACCGTTGTACGTCAAGGCGATGCTTTACAGCCAGGATATCGATCAGCCCATTGTGCAGGACATTTTTATGGGGGATTTTCCCTTAATGACCCCTGCCGGAACGTTCATTATTAATGGGACGGAACGTGTGGTTGTGAGCCAGTTGATTCGTTCCCCCGGCGCCTATTTTGAGGTAGATGAGGAGCGGACAACGGGACGGCCGTTGGCGATGGGTAAGCTGATCCCGGACCGTGGCGCCTGGATGGAATTTGAGACACGGAAGACAGATTATCTCACCGTGAAATTTAACCGGAAGCGCACGGTGCCGATCACGTTGTTTCTGCGCGCCCTGGCGGCCGTGGATGATGGCCTGGGCCAATCGCTGCTCACCGATGGGGCTGATGAGGAAATCCTGGCCTTGTTTGAAGACGTTGATACCAGCGCCGAGCATCAGTTCATTCAGGGCAGCCTGGAACAAGAGCCACAGTGGGACTCTAACCGGCCGATTACCGAACAGGCGCTGATTGAATTCTACAAGCGAATGCGTCCCGGCGATCCGCCAACGTTGGAGAATGCCAGCGATTATTTGCGTGAACAACTGTTTGACCAGCGCCGCTATGATCTGGCGCGCGTCGGCCGCTATAAATTGAATAAACGGCTGGATCTGCAAGGAATTGTCCCGTTGACCCACCGGACGATCACGCAGCATGACATTGTGCAACTTGTGCGGCATATGATCCTGATTAATAACGGGTTGGAAGGGGCCGATGACATTGACCATCTGGGCAATCGGCGCGTGAAGACGGTGGGTGAATTGTTGCAGGCCAAGCTGCGCGTGGGTCTGCGCCGCATGGAACGGGTGGTGCGCGAGCGCATGTCTATTCGTGACAGCGATAATCTGACGCCTGTCTCGTTGATCAACATTCGCCCGGTTGTCGCTTCTATTCGCGAGTTTTTCGGCAGCTCGCAGTTGAGCCAGTTCATGGAGCAGGCCAATCCGCTTTCGGAGCTGACGCACAAGCGCACGTTGTCGGCGTTGGGGCCGGGTGGTTTGCGGCGCGAACGGGCTGGGTTTGAGGTGCGTGATGTGCATCATAGTCATTACGGCCGTATCTGCCCCATTGAAACGCCAGAAGGCCCCAATATTGGGTTGATCGGTCGTCTGGCTTCATACGGCCGTGTCAATCGCTATGGGTTTATCGAGACGCCCTATCGCCGCGTGCGCAATGCTATCCCTACCGAGAGCGATGAACTGATCAGCCACGACGCCTTCACCAACGTTGTCCATCCCGAAACAGGAGAGATGATCGTGGCCGCCGGTGAAACCATAACGGCCGAACACCTCGCTGCCATTCGTGTGGCCGGTATTGAGACAGTCCCCATTGTGCCCTACGTGACCGATGAGATCGTGGAAATGACGGCCGACGAGGAAGATCGTTACACCATTGCCCAGGCCAGTTCTACGCTGGATGAACGCGGACAGTTTCTCGAACGCCGCGTCTCCGCGCGGCGCAACCAACAATTCCGCTTTTCCTCCGTGCAGCGCGTTGACTTTATGGACGTAGCGCCGCGCCAGATCGTTGGCGTTTCGGCCGCTCTGATCCCGTTCCTTGAACATGATGACGCCAACCGCGCCCTGATGGGTTCCAACATGCAGCGCCAGGCCGTCCCCTTGTTACAGCCCGATGTGCCGATTGTGAGCACGGGAATGGAATTACAGGCGGCTATCAACTCTGGTCAGGTCGTTATTGCGCAGAATTCGGGTGAAGTTGTCAGCGTGACCGGTGATCAGGTCGTGGTGCTGGAGAAAAATGGGCCGCACTCTTACCACTTGCGCAAATACAACCGTTCCAACCAGAGCACGTGCATTGATCAGCGGCCGGTTGTGGAAAAAGGGCAGCATATCCAAAAAGGGCAGGTGCTTGCCGACAGTTCTTCTACGTCCCATGGTGAATTAGCATTGGGGCAGGATATCGTCGTTGCCTTCCTCTCTTGGGAAGGGGGTAATTACGAGGATGCTATTCTCGTCAGCGAAGGCATGGTGCGCCGTGATTTGTTTACCTCTGTGCATATTGAAAAGCATGAAGTGGAAGCGCGCGACACCAAGCTCGGCCCTGAAGAAATTACCTACGACATTCCCAACGTCAGCGAAGACGCGCTCAAAGATTTAGACGAGCGTGGCATCATTCGCATTGGCGCGGACGTCAAAGAAAACGATATTCTTGTCGGTAAAATCACGCCCAAAGGTGAAAAAGAATTAAGTCCTGAAGAGAAACTGCTGCGCGCAATCTTTGGGGACAAAGCGCGTGAGGTCAAAGATTCTAGCCTGCGGCTGCCGCATGGCGCGCGTGGGAAAGTGGTTGACGTGCAGGTGTTTGATCGCCAGCATGATCGTGATTTACCGGCCGGCGTGGAGACAATGGTACGAGTGAGTGTGGCGCAGCGGCGTAAGATTCAGGAAGGCGACAAGATGGCTGGCCGGCATGGAAACAAAGGGGTTATTTCGCAAGTCGTGCCGATTGAAGATATGCCTTACCTGGCCGATGGCACACCGGTAGACATTATTCTTAGCCCACTCGGTGTTCCTGGCCGCATGAACATCGGGCAGGTCTTAGAAACCCATCTCGGCTGGGCAGCGCATCGGCTGGGCTTCCGCGCCATCACACCTGTATTTGACGGGGCAACAGAAAGCGAAATTGCTGCTGAATTAGCCCGCGCCTGGCTGATTGATCATGCCTGGGTCATGGTGACTGAATGGGCCTGGGATTGGTTGGCCGAGATGGAGTATAACCTGGCGTCATTGAAAAACGATGATGAAGCGCGCAGTTTGTTTATGACAAGCTGGCTGGGCGAACTTGGCTATGATGTCACGAAACTGGAAACGCAGTATCACTATGCGCGCCATGCGGCGGCGCGTGAATGGTTACGCGGACGTGGTTGGGATGCGGACGCCATTTCCCCGGATGATCCGGAAAACTTGCGTAAGCTTGATTGGGTTCCCTATAACGAAGCCGTGGTAGATGCCTGTGTACGCGAGTGGTTCATTTATATGTTAGAGAAACATGGGGCTGACCTGCCTGCGGAGGTACACGTTGATCCGCAAACGACGGCGTTGGAAACTTTGCAGAAGCTAGCCCACCTCATCACGATAACGACGCACGTGCCATTGCCAACGTTGGGGAAAGAGTATTTGGTTGATGGGAAGACGGGACGGCCGTTTGATCAACCTGTTACTGTCGGCATCATCCACATGCTCAAGTTGGCGCATCTTATCGAGGATAAAGTACATGCGCGCTCCACCGGCCCTTACTCATTGGTCACGCAGCAGCCCTTAGGTGGTAAAGCTCAATTTGGCGGACAACGTTTTGGGGAAATGGAAGTGTGGGCCTTGGAAGCATATGGTGCGGCGCACACGTTACAAGAAATGTTGACCGTCAAATCAGATGATGTGCAAGGGCGCGTCAAAACGTACGAATCTATTGTCAAAGATGAACCAATTGAAGAACCTGGCGTCCCGGCTTCTTTCAGGGTGTTGGTCAAGGAATTGCAAAGCCTGGGGCTGGCCGTTGAAGCGGTTACTGAATCCGGCGAAGTCCTTCGTTTTGGCAAAGAAGACGACAAGCGGGGTCGCCGCTGGTCGGGCACAGATTTGCTGGGTGGCGGTATATCACGACGCTAACTGCTTTATCTGGCAAAAATGTTTGACAATCAATTTGTTTGTGTTAGAATCGCTTTTCGTATGTCTGCCGACTAGGAAACTGGGTAACTGTTTTCACATAGACGTTGTTACCGAATTTTATAGGCGAATTTAATTTTGGAGGCCATCGAGTTTTTAACTGCGATGGCCTCCATTTGTCGGAAAGTAATGGTGTGGCGGCAGTCGCCACATCATTATTATGTCCACCTGTTTTTAGGATATGGAGCGACAAATTCAGTAAAGGAGAACAGATAGAGTGCCTACAATTAATCAACTTGTACGCAAGGGACGGAAAGCGCGCTCGAAGAAGAGCACTGCTCCTGCCTTGCAGTGGACTCTGAACTCATTTCAACAACGCCGCACACGCCAGCCAAAAGGCGCGCCGCAGAAACGTGGGGTTTGCACACAAGTCAAAACGATGACTCCCAAGAAACCCAACTCTGCCCTGCGCAAGGTGGCTCGTGTTCGCCTGACAAATGGTATTGAAGTAACCGCATACATTCCGGGTGAAGGGCATACCCTTCAAGATCACTCGGTGGTATTGGTGCGCGGCGGCCGTGTCAAAGATTTGCCGGGCGTGCGTTACCACATTGTACGGGGTACGTTGGACGCCGGTGGCGTAGAGAACCGCAAGAAGGGCCGCTCTAAATACGGCACAAGAGTACCGAAGAAGAAAAAATAATTAGCGCGTGGGGAATTGAAAAATGCCAAGACGTTACCGTCCCGAGAAATTTGTAGTTGAACCAGATCTCAAATATGGAAATTTGCACATAGCGATGTTTGTCAATCGCCTGATGAGAGATGGTAAAAAAAGCACAGCTTACAGTGTGTTATACGACAGCTTTGACATTATTGAGGCTCGCGCCAAACGTAACCCTGTGGAAATCTTTGAAGAAGCGTTGAAAAACGTGATGCCACAGATTGAAGTGAAGCCGCGGCGGGTTGGCGGGACCACGTATCAGGTTCCCATCCCCGTAGAACCCGTTCGTCAAATTTCTTTGTCAATGCGTTGGTTGCTGACGGCCGCGCGCGGCCGTAATGGTAAATCTATGGCCGAGAAATTAGCGGGTGAGTTTTTAGATGCGGCCGGCAATCAAGGAAACGCGGTTAAGAAACGTGATGATACACATCGCATGGCCGAAGCGAACCGCGCATTCTCGCATTTCCGCTTTTAATTGGATTGAGGTAGTAGATGAGTCGTCTGTCTTTAGATCGAGTCCGAAATATCGGTATTATTGCTCATATTGATGCCGGTAAAACGACAACCACGGAACGTATCCTGTATTACACCGGGCGCATCCATCGCATGGGAGAAGTCCATGATGGCACTGCGACCATGGATCATATGGTGCAGGAGCAGGAACGTGGTATTACCATTACATCTGCAGCAACTACCACTTTTTGGCTTGATCATCAGATCAACATCATTGATACACCGGGGCACATAGACTTCACCGCAGAAGTTCAGCGCAGCTTGCGTGTGTTAGATGGTGGTGTTGTTGTTTTCGACGCAGTGGCCGGTGTCGAACCACAATCAGAGACCGTGTGGCGACAGGCCAACGAATATCGCGTGCCACGCATCTGTTTTGTCAACAAGATGGATCGAACGGGCGCTGATTTTGTGCGCACGATTAACATGATTCGTGACCGGCTTGGGGCGCGCCCAGTCCCGGTGCAGTGGCCCATCGGCGCAGAATCTGATTTCCGTGGCATTGTTGACTTGCTAACCATGGAAGCGTTCGCCTGGGAAGAAGGCGATCTGGGGACTGAACCGAAACCCATTGAAATTCCTGAAGAGGTAGCAGAGGATGTCGCCAAGGCGCGTCGCACCATTATGGAACATATCGTCGAGACGGATGATGAGTTGATGGTGCGTTACCTGGAAGAAGATGAAATCACCCCCCACGAACTGCGCCAGGCTTTACGGGTAGCGACGATTCGTGGTGATGTAACGCCTGTTCTTTGTGGAACGGCGCTGCGCAACAAAGGGGTGCAGCGCGTTTTAGATGCGGTTGTCTACTACTTGCCGTCACCTCTGGACGTCCCTCCAATTGAAGGACTTAATCCTTTTACTGGCAAGATGGAAACACGCACTGCTGCAGATGACGAACCCTTGTCGGCGCTTGTCTTCAAAATTGTGACAGACCCGTATGTCGGCCGTTTGGCGTATTTTCGGGTTTATTCAGGTGTTCTGAACAGTGGCAGTTCGGTTTTGAATTCGTCTAAAGATAAAAAAGAGCGTATTGGACGTATTTTGCGAATGCACGCGGATCACCGCGAAGATCTGACAGAAGTGCGCGCTGGTGATATTGCGGCAACGCTGGGACTAAAAATGACGTTCACCGGAGAAACTCTGTGTGATCAAAAAGCTCCCATCTTGCTTGAGTCCATTGCGTTCCCTGAACCCGTCATTTCCATGGCGATTGAGCCAAAGAGTAATGCGGATCAAGATAAACTGGGTATTGCGCTAAAAGCCCTATCAGAAGAAGACCCCACCTTCCAGGTCAGGACTGATGATCAAACCGGCCAGACCGTTTTGTACGGTATGGGCGAGCTGCATTTGGAAGTGTTGGTTGATAGAATGCTGCGCGAATTCAAAGTGGGCGCGAACGTGGGGACACCCCGTGTTGCCTATCGTGAAACAATTACAAGAAGCATAGAAAAAGCAGAAGCTCGCTTTGTACGCCAGAGTGGTGGGCGTGGCCAATATGGGCATGTTGTCCTTCGTTTGGAACCATTGCCCCCCGGTTCAGGTTTGGTTTTTGAGAATGGTGTTGTGGGGGGCGTTATCCCCAAAGAGTACATCAAACCAATTGAGGCGGGTGTTCGCGAAGCGGTGGATAGCGGTGTTTTGGCTGGTTATCCATTAGTAGATTTGAAAGCAACCGTTTATGATGGCTCTTTCCACGAAGTAGATTCATCAGAAATGGCTTTTAAGATAGCGGGATCCATGGCCTTAAAAGAAGGCGCAAACAAAGGGAACCCTGTCCTGCTTGAACCGATCATGTCTGTCGAGGTGATTACGCCAGAGGATTATACCGGTGACGTTATTGGCAATTTGTCCTCCCGCCGGGGCATGATAGAAGGGATGGAACTGCGCATGGATGGCGTTCAATCTATCCGGGCCAGAGTCCCATTAGCTGAAATGTTTGGGTATGCAACGCGGCTGCGTTCAATGACGCAGGGGCGGGGTACATTCACGATGGAATTTGATTATTATGCACCTGTTAGTGAAGATATCGCCAGGGTCATCTTGCGAGGTAGTTAACGCGAAGGGTGCGTCTTTTAAGGAATTGGGAAACCTGATTAGCAGAGAGGAAAGTAATTATGGCGAAACAAGCATTTGTACGCGGGAAGCCACATGTGAATATTGGCACCATCGGTCACATTGACCAT
>JACSRF010000566.1 GCA_014879875.1 Anaerolinea sp. | reverse complement strand
CGCTACCGTTAATTATGCCCATGCCTCAACCTCATGCAGGTTGAGGCTTTTTTCGGAAGAGTCATTATTTGTTTGATCGCTTCTACCGTGGTCAACATACGGGACAATCCAACATTCCCGGTACGGGGCTGGGACTGGCAATTGTCAAAGAAATTGTGGATTTACACGGAGGCGAGATTCACGTGCAGAGTGTGTTGGGTGAAGGAACGACGTTTATTGTGGAACTCCCTGGGGCGGGTGATCGGTAACGGCAATCCGTAAGCGGTGAGTGGTGAGTCTGCTAAAAAAGTTCGCGCAGAAGCACGGCGTTACCAGAGTAAAAAATCTGCGCAATCGGCGTAGTCTGGGCCCGCCAGATATGGGCATTAGCGAGAATGAAAAGGTATGAGTAAGCCACTGCACGTCTTGTTTGTAGCCGATTGCCAGAGTGATCGGTCCGCGGTTATACGGCAATTGCGGCGGGGTGGGTATGAGCCATTGACCACTTGTGTGGAAACGGCGGCCGCGATGCGCGCCGCGCTGCAACGTCAGCAGTGGGATGTCGTGTTGGCCGATTATACGACGTCTCAATTTAGCGCCCTGGCGGCCCTGGAACTGCTGCACCAAATTGATCTGGATGTCCCCTTTATCATTCTTTCTAACTCAATGAACGAACAGATTGCCGTGACGGCCATGAAAGCGGGCGCGCATGATTATGTGATGAAAGATAACCTGGCGCGGTTGGTTCCGGCCGTTATGCGTGAGCTGGAAGATATGCAGGTACGCCGGGAAAGACAGCAGCGGCAGCGACATCTGCTCCTGCTGCATCAAATCACATATGCGGCCGCCACCATTTTGGATGAACAGGCCATGTTGAATGCGCTGGTCGCATCTGTGCGTGATTTAATGGAGGCGGATGGCGTCACCATTCTCTTGTGGCCGGAACATCAGGGCGCTCCGGCGGTGACGGCCGCGCAGTTGTCACGTTTTCCGGTGCAGCCTGAATTGGGCGCCCCCTGGATTACCGAGGCAGTGCGGCAAGCGGGTATTCCACTTGCCATCAATAATGTTTTGCAAACCCCTTTTTTAAGCCAGCAGCGGGCGCAGCAGTTACCGTTTCGGGCGTTGTTGGCGGCGCCGCTGCTGGTGACCGGGCAAAAATTAGGGGCTTTGGTGGTTGTTTATGAGGGGGCGCGCCGTTTTGTTGCGGAGGAGATCACCAGGGCGGAGCAAGCGGCGCAGCAGATTGCCCTGGCGGTGGCTAAGTCGCAGTTGATTGTAGCCGAACGGAGACAACGGGCATTGGCGGAAACGCTGCGAGAAGTGGCGGTGGCGCTGAACAGCACCCTGGAACGGGAGCAGGTTCTTAAACTGATTTTGGATCAATTGCTGCGCGTGGTGGCTTACGACAGCGCCTCGATTATGCTGTTGCAAGATAATGCCTTGCAAAGTGTGGCTTATCGTTCGACGCACGAACTTGTGCAGCAGGCAACGACGCTGCTGGTGAATGAACTGCGTCACGTGCAGACGATTTTGTTGCAGCGACGGCCGTTAATCATTGCCGATACGACTGTGGATGCCCGCTGGATACTGGCGCCTGGCACGGAATTTGTGCGTTGTTGGCTGGGCGTGCCCATGCTTATTCAAGACCGGATCATTGGCCTGCTCAACTTTAACAAGATAACCCCTAACTTTTACACTGAGAAAGATGCGCAGGTTGCCATGATCTTTGCGGCCCAATCGGCCACAGCGATTGAAAATGCCCGCCTGTACGCGCAGCAACAACAGTATGCGGCGCAGCTTGAGGTGCGGGTAGCGGAGCGCACACAAGCGTTAGCGGCTGCCAATGTGCAGTTGCAGGAACTTGACCGCCTGAAATCTAAGTTTGTGTCTGATGTCACCCACGAACTGCGCACGCCCCTCACTAATTTGCAACTGTATATAGATTTATTGGAAACCGGTGACGCCGAACGGCAGGCGCGCTATAGAAAGCAGTTGAAAGAGCAAGCCGCGCGCCTGGCGCAGTTGGTTACGGATATTTTGGATTTGTCGCGCCTGGAACGGCCGATGGGGACTGCTTCCTTTACGGCCGTTGACCTCAATAAACTGATTGAAGAAGTGATTGAGGCGCAGCAGCCACGCGCAGATCAGGCAAGCCTGTCGTTGACGTTTGTATCGGATAAAACCATTCCCCCAGTAATGGGGCAAAGAAACCAATTGGTACAAGTGGCGACCAACTTGATTGTCAATGCCCTGAATTATACGCGGGTAGGCGGCGTGATGGTCTATACGACCGGCGACGCGGCGCAGCAGATGGTCTGTTTGCGCGTCAGTGACAGCGGCATAGGCATTGATCCGCAGGAAAAGGAGTTGATCTTCCAACGATTTTATCGCGGTGAGGGCACACGACATTTGTCTGTACCGGGCACAGGGTTGGGGTTAGCAATTGTCCAGGAAATCGTCGCTTTACACGGGGGGCGGCTGGAAGTAGACAGCCAGGTAAATGTTGGTTCCACGTTTCGCGTCTGGCTGCCGGTGGCCGAAATGAAGACTATCCCCGATTGCTTTAGGAACGAGATTTGAATAATCTACACGTTTAGATTGGACAAATCTCAGAAGATTTGTCCAATCTTCCCATTCCATTAGCGGTTATAGTTAAGGCCTGGCTTCGGACCAGACGGCTTCAAATTCCTCGATGAAGTAGGCGGCGAAAGTGGGATCATGGACGATGACGATGTTTTCGTCGTTACGCCGGTTGGCATTGTCGCTGAAGTTGAAGGAACCGAAAATGACGGTACGCCGGTCAATGATGATCACCTTGTGGTGCATGATGCGTGGGTTGCCGTCGGTGCGCACGCTGAGGTTGGGTAGATTGGCGGCTTTCATGACGGGGTAGTAGCTATAAGAGGTGTTGGAGCCGGTAGTCTCGAAGACGCCGCGGGCCTGGGCGCCGGCGGCAATGCGGTCAAACATCGCTTCCCCTATCTGGTTTTCGGTGAAGGAAAAGGCCATGAAGAGGATTTCGGATTGGGCGCGCATGATGGCGTTGGTGATGATGGGGACGATCTGTTTTTCGGGACCGAAGTAGTTTTCGACGCTGACGCCCTGGATGGTGAGCTGTTCGTTGGGGGTGTTGTCTGGGGAAGTGGGGCCAAACATGCGGTCGTTGACCATCTCGTCCATCTCCACGGTGTAGTTGACGGCTAGCGTGGGGGAGTCGAAGCGGACGATGTTGTTATTGTTGCAGTAGACGCCGTTGGTGGTGAAATTCATGGATCCCATCCAGACGTAACGGCCGTCTACCACAATAAACTTGTTGTGCATTAACGCACTGCGCTTGTCCTCCACCACGCTGATCCCGTTGCGACGCAGGCGACGAATAGTGCTCAGGTCGGCGTTATCCGTATCTGTGACCACGCGCACGGTCACGTTTCGTTTGCGCAGTTCAATCAGGGCATTGGTGATCGGTTCCGAATCAAGGTCAAAGGCGGCTACGTCTACTTGTGTCGTCGCCGTTAATAAATCGGCGGCGATGGTTTCATCAACGCCGCCGCTGCGCTCGGCTGCCGGTGGGCAGGTGGGGCTGGTGAAGTAGATTTCGTACCAATCGCCCCCGCCCCCACTGCTGGAAGGAGGCGTGGTGTTGTTCCCTATCGTACTTAACTCGTCTAAAAAATCTTCGCCAAAAATGAGGGACAAAATGCCCAGGATGATGAGGAGGACGATACTGCCGAGACTGGTTGTTTTTTTATTCATTCTTCTTCCTCAAGAGGGGTGAGGATTGAGGGATTGGGGGCTAAAGAAGATAATCCCTCAATCCCCTCATCTCCGCTTTCTCTTTGTGGGGGTGTATGATGCGGTTGTGTAATCACGTCCATGAGTTGGTCAAAGGTGGCGTTGGCGTCGAGCTGACTGCGCGCGGGCAGCAGCAGTTCCAGGGCGGGCGTTGTCTTCAGGTCGCTGACGAGATGTTGCAGGTTGGCGAGCAGTTTCTCCATCTGGTATTCCGCTTCTTCCTGGTCGAGCAAGGACAGTTCGGGGGTGAGACGATTGACCCATTTCATGACGCCAGAAACGGCCGTCACCCATTCCTCCATTTGGGCCTCTGCCTCATTGTCAGGGAGAACGGCCGTTTCCTTTGCCCCGATCTCTACCTGTGCCAGCCCCCAATCCAGCAGGCGCGCTGCCTGTTCATCGGTCAGGTCGTCGCGCAAATGGCTGCTCTCCAACAGCATTTCGACGGCCAATAATCGCCGCTCGGCTGTCCTTGTTTGTTGTTCGTCTCGTTCCTCTGTCATGGTATTACCTTCGTGCCCATCCATGTTGAGCCTTGTCTGGCGCGGTCAGGAGACCGGCCCAAGCGTTAATGATTACGCGGGGGGACGCTGCTGACGACAACGGCCTGAAATAAGCTGTGAAAGGCTTCCTCCTGGTTGTTGGCCGCGCGGGCTTGCTTGAAGCGTCGGACAAATTGTCTGTGCGCCGGTGGGGCCGGGTGGCCGGTGAGCCAGGCCAGGTTTTTGAAGATGCGGATGAGGCGGTCATCTATTACATCATTGGCCGGTTCGTGCAGGTGGCCGATCAGGTCATCTACGCCGCTGAGGACCAGGGAAACGGCCGTCTGCTTCTCCACCATCATGCGCACCCGTTCCGCTTCTGGCAGGTCTGGCGCGGCAGCCTCGCGCTGCAACGCCATTTCTGCCCAAATCAACAGGCGTTGACGTTGGCGCTCGCTCAGGTGTACAGTTGGCGGCGGCCAGTTTCCGGTGGTGTGCATGGGTATCTTCTCGTTATCAGTAGTCAGTAATCAGTAAAACAGCGATTACCGATTATTGTGAGAAACGGCCGTTTCGTCAATGGCAAAAAACGCGACTATACCCTACCGCCCTACCACACTCCCCTACAAGTCCCGCCGCGCAAAACTCCACACCGCAAACCCCACCAGCGCCGCCATATACAACACCGCATACACCAGCATCGCATTGCTCGGCTGCGAACCAACAGAGAGCGGCCCGGCCAGCATCGGGCTGCTGGCAAACGCCGGCTGGAACAAGACCAGCGCCTTTTTCCACAAAACTTCACTGGGCATGATCAGGCTGGCAATGATACCGATGTCTACGGCCGTTTCATTGCGTACCAGCGCCCCAATTTGCTCCACCCAGCCGCCCACCAGGGCGACGCCATAGAGCATAAAGGCCAGCACCCCATTCGCCAGCGACGAGAGGCGCGTGCCCCCGGCAATGGTCAATGACAACAGCAGCAAGCCCTGCATCGCCATCAACCCCATGCCGGGTAGCAAATTGCTGACGGTATACCCCGCCCGCAGATAAACAAAGAGCAAAATGCTGCCGGTGAGCAGCAAGATGTACGCCAGCAGCATGATGGCAAAACCAAGCCATTTGCCCAGAATCAATTCCCAGCGGCGAATGGGCTTGGTGAGCAGGGTTTCGATGGTGTGCGTTTCAATTTCGGCAGAAACGGCCGTCACCGACGTGATCACCGAAATGACAATGGCGATGAAATTAGTGGCGTACAACCCGGCCGCCAGCAGCAAACTGGTGAGTAGATCGGCTTCATTGGCGCTAATGCCTGTTTGTTCAAAGTCCAGGTATACGTAATGAAACCCAAGTGTAAACACCCCTAAAAAGAGCAGGCCAAGCGCCAGCGCCACCCACAAAATACGGCGGCGCTGTGTTTCTTGAATTGTCAGGTGGGCAATGGTTAAAGTAGTCATGGTAGTTTGTTAGTCGGGTAGTCACCACGTCACCGCGTCACCCCATCCCCGCTGTCGCTGCCGACGATCTGCAAGAAGCGGTCTTCCAGAGAGAGGCGCTGCGGGATCAGTTCGTAGAGGGTGTAATTGTGCTGCACCAGCCAATTTGCCAGGGCGGGCAGGTGAGATTCGTGGGGCAGGGTGAGGTGGACACGGCCGTTATGCCGTGACAGGCCCACGTGTTCCCCAAACTGCGCCAGGTCGGTCAACAACTGCGGCGTCGGTTCCCCCACGCGCAGCGTCACCTGTACCCGCGCTTCCGGGTCATGCAGCGAGATGGTTTGCAGGATACGGCCGTCCCGAATAAACGCCACTCGGTCACACGTCTTCTCCACTTCGCCCAGCAGATGCGAATTGAGAAACACCGTTGTGCCTTCGGCGCGCAGCCCGTCAATGATGTCGCGCACCAGCAAACGGCCGAGTGGGTCCAGTCCCGACGTTGGCTCATCCAGAAAGACCAGTTCCGGGTCATTGAGCAGCGCCTGCGCCAACCCGATCCGCTGCAACATCCCTTTGGAAAACGCTTGCAGCTTCGTGTCGGCGCGGTCGGCCAGCCCGACCAACGCCAGCAAATCGGGGATGACGGCCGTTCGCGCCGCCCGGCTCATGCCATAGAGACGGCCGTGCAAATCCAAGAACTCCCCCGCCCGCAGCCATTCGTGAAAACGGAAATGTTCCGGCAGAAAACCGATTTTGGCGCGGGTTTCCCGATGACCGAGCGGTTGACCGAGCAAAACGGCCGTGCCCGCCGTCGGCTGCGTCAACCCCAGCAGCATCTTCACCGACGTCGTCTTCCCGGCCCCATTTGGCCCCAAAAAGCCGAAGACCTCCCCCTTGCCAACTTGCAGCGACAGGTCAGCAACGGCCGCTTTTGCGCCAAATTCCTTGCGCAACCCTGTTGTATGAATCGTTAACGATTGCCCCGACACGCATTACTCCTCGTAAAGCGAACATCCCTGTCCACTGCCCGAACAAGGATGTTCGGGCTACAAATTTTCATTCATGGCGATACGCCATCGTGCATGGAGGCACTGCTTTCTCTGCGGTTCCAAATTCAGCGCGCCGAATTTGCCAGACGCAGCAGTTCGTTCATGTCGCCCGGCCCACTGAGCAGGTACAATATGCCGTCTCGCTGCCAGATAACCGCCCCTTGCTGCCCATCCAGGCTGCTCAGCGCCAGGCCACTGCTCCCATTGACGCTAACTTCTTGGAACGTCGCCATGTTCTGGGGAATGGGCAGCAGCAGGGTGCTGGTCCAATCAATTTGCCGCGCCAGGCGCGCCGCTTCGTCCGGCGCCATGCCCAACGCTTGCAGCAGCGCCTCGCCGAGCATGGCGTAATTCATCTCTTCAGGGTACGTTACCAATGGGCTGGGCATTTGCACCATCCAAAAGCCATCCGCCCAATCTTGTTCCACGTTGGTAAAGACCTGTACGTCCACCTGGGCGCCATCTAAACTGTCGGGCAGCAGCGTGGGATCGGCGCCGGCCGTTTGCAGAATCTCGCGCATCCCGGCCAGGTCAAGGGTCAGGCGGGCAAGGCCGCCATCGGTGACGTAGATGGCATCCGGCTCGCCCAACAAGGATGGGCTGCGCACCACGTCCATATTGGCAGCTTGCGCCGCCTCCACCAGCGACGCAGCGGCGCGCGTCGTCCCTGATTCGCTAAGCACCTCTACCTTGCCGGGGACCAGCCCTTCTTCGGCGATGCGGCTGAGTGTCGCCATCTGTTGTGGTGAAATGGCAATGGCCGCAAATTTTTGCACACGGAAGATACCCAAAAAGTCACTGGCGGCGGCGCGTACAGCGGGGAAGCTAAAGGCAAAAGCGAAGACGAGGATGAAGGTGGCAACGGCCGTTGCCAGGCGTCGGTTTGGGTTCATGAAAAAAGTGCGCCAGAACGCGCGCGCCGGTGTTGGCCGTGACGCCTGAATTTGCCGCCGCACCTCGGCCAGCGCGCGGCTGGCCGGCTTGGGCGCGTCGCCCGGGCCTGGTTGCAGCAGCGTAAGCTGGTTCATGATCTCCTGTAGTTCTGGATCATCTCGCGTCATCTCGTTCTCCTCTTTCCTCCTCATAGGCCTGGCGGAATGCAGCGCCAGCCCGCGCCAACAGCGTGCCCACAGACCCTGGCGCAACGCCACAAGCGTCAGCGCATTCACTGTAACTGAAATCCATTTGGCGCATTAACAGTAATTGCACTTGGCGTTCAGGCAGGCGAGCGAGGGCATTGCGCACGGCCGTTATCTCTTCGCGTTGCTCGACCTCTCGTTCGGCGCTGGGGCTGCCCTGCGGGTCGGGCACAAGGGCGACGTTGCGCCGCCAGAGCCGCTGGCGGCCGCGAATGGCGTTGTATCCCATATTCGTCGCTACCCGGTACAGCCAGGCGTGCAGATTATGCTCCCGCTGCAACGAAAAACGATTTTGCGCGAAGGCGTGGTGGTGCAATTTGAGAAAAACCTCTTGCGTCAAATCTTCCGCTTCCACCCGATTGCCCACCAGCCGGAACAGCAAGCCATACACCCGGTCATAATGTTGGTGAAACAGGGTTTCAAAGGAGGCGACATCGCCATGGCTCATGCGCTCCAGGAGCAAATTGTCCGTTATCGTTGTCACGCTATCCTCATCGGTATCATTGGTCATGTGTCAGTCACCCCCCTAAACACCAGCCCAGTTTCATTTGTGACAATTCGTACACCGCAGGCCGTTATATAGATGTTCAGAAAAACATTCTCGCTCACACCCGGCTAAAGTCTCGACTGCGGACACAAAAACATTATCTGAAGGTCTATAGTATCAAAACGGCCGTTCCGCTGAATGATAAGCAGAACGGCCGTGAAAAAAATTACGCAGAGAACCTCATCCATGTTTTATAACGGCTAACTGCAAAAACCTCCGTGTCTCTCTGTGTGGCCTCTGTGTAACTCCGTGTTCCCCCTATTCCGGCAAATGCTGTTCAAAAAACGAGGTGGCGATCTTTGGATTTTCCACCAGATATTGGTAGCCGCCAAAGCGGTGCAACGCTTCCACAAACAATGGGCCATGCGCTTGCGGCGTGGCGGCGGCCATGTGCGCCACGTCTTCCATGCTGCCCCATTCGTCCCCCTTGCCCTGGATGTAGAGTATCGGCGTCGCCCCGGCGCCAGCAGCGGCAAAGGTGGGCTGGTAGGCATGGAAGCGCATCCCCCCGGCCACCTGGTAAAACGCTTCTGTCAGGCGCACCACCGGCGCGCCCAATGGCCCCAGCAAGTAATGGGCAAAGCGGGCGGCAAACATCTCCGGCGTGGTTGGCTGCACGGCAATGGCGGCCTGTATCAGTCTGGTTTGCGGCAAGGCGTACAAGATGGTGTTTGCGCCCATCGAGAACCCAATGACGCCAATTCGGTCACTGGCGACGTCAGAACGGCCGTCCAGATAAGCCAGCGCCCCTAACAAATCATTTGCTTCCAACTCGCCAAACGTCAGCGGTGGCGCGGCCGCGCTCTCCCCATGATTGCGCAGGTCAAAGGTAAAGACGTGGAATCCATCCTGGTGCAGCGCATAAAGCAGCCGCAGCAAGTCCACCGGCGTCGCCCCGGTAAACGTAGAAATGGGGTCTTCGGCCGCTTTCCCCAACCGATTCCAGGGCCAGCCATGTACCAGGACAATGGTGGCTCCTTTGCGCCGTTGATTGTCAGCGCCGGGCACAAACCAACCAGACAGGCGCACGCCATCCTGCGCGGGAAACTGGATATCTTCATACGCCAGCCCCAGGTCAGCCGGCGTTGCCCATAAACGCTGCCGTGGGGGATTGATCAAACGACGGGCAAAAATAACGGCGATGGCCGTTAAAACGCCGGCCAAAAAACCGGCCAGCAAGAACAAAAAGCGTACCATGCGTTGAAATAAAGTCATCAATCACACTCCTTATGCTCATCAGCACCTATGACTCAGGTGCAAGGCACTGGCCGCAAGAGGTGCGAATGACCGCAACCGTTCGGCCAGTGCCTCGCACCA
>JACSRF010000338.1 GCA_014879875.1 Anaerolinea sp. | reverse complement strand
TGGCGGCGGCGATGTCGGTGGGGGTTCCGGTGTATTGGTCGGAGGGGGTGGCGGTGACGTAGGTGGCACGGCCGTATTGGTTGCTGCCGGTCGTGGCGTGGCCGTCGCCGGGGGGCGCGTCAGGGTAGGCGTTTGCGCTGGCGTGCGGGTTACCGTCGCCGTCACCGAGCGGGTCGTCGTCGCCGCCGAGTCTGTTGGCGTGGGCGTGCGCGTCACAGTCGCTGTTCGCGTCACTGCCGGGGTATTGGTTGCCGCGCCGGCCGCCCCAACCGACCGGGTGACGGTGGCCGCCGGCGTTGGCGTGTTGGTGGTTGTAACGGCCGTCGTCGCCGTACTTTCGGCAATGGTCGCCGTCGCGGTGGCTGTGGCGGCGTCAACTGTTGTGCGTCCCCCTAGCAGTTGGCTGCCGCCCCACCCCAGCAGCCCCAACAACACAACGCCCACCACCAACCACAACCAGATTGGCAAGGGGCGCTTCTCTCTTTCTTCTTTTTCTTTTGTGCGGGGCACAGGGATAGGAGGGGCAACGGCCGACTGGTGCAGCGCATCCCGCAATTCCGCCACACTCTGGTAACGGCGCGTGGTGCTGACCTCCGTCGCCCGTAAAATGGCCTGTTCTACGGCCGGGCTAACTAACTTATTGATTTTACGCGGTTCCACCAGCATGACGCCACCGACCATGCGCTGCACACTTTCTGGTGGCTCCTGCCCCGTCACCAACTTATACAACGTCGCCCCCAACGCATAAATATCGGTGCGCGTGTCGGTTGTGCCGCCGCCATATTGCTCCGGTGGACTGTAACCTGGCGTCACCGCTTTGGCTCCGATAGTTGTCGCCAACGTGGGATCGTAGATTTTGGAGATGCCAAAGTCTACGAGCATCGCCCGCCCTTCGGGGGTGATGATGATATTCTCCGGTTTGATGTCACGGTGAATAATGGGGGGTTTACGGCTGTGCAAATAATGCAGCGCATCGCACACCTGCTCAATCCAGCCGATGGCCTCATCCTCATCGAGCGGGTGGCCGCGCTCGGCCAAAACCTGATCCAGTCCGCGCCCTTCGACAAAATCCATGACCAAATATTGCCCTTTGCCCGGAACGTAAAAATGGTCGGTGACGCGGGGCAAATTTGGATGAATGAGGTCGGCCATCATCGCCGCTTCGCGCTGAAACTGACGCTGCGCCTCGTCGCTGGTGTCCATGTTTTCTTTCAACGCGCATGGCTTATTCAGCGACAAATCCCAGGCGCGGTACACGGCCCCAAACCCGCCCTGGCCGATAAGTTTGACAATACGGTAGCGATTATTTAAGACCTGACTGGTTGTTAAGGGCATTCAGCCACCTCCTAGCTTTGCAGACCTGGCAGATTGACAAAACCTGTCGGGTCTCCTCACCGGGCATAACGACACCACGCGAGAACACCATCCTGACCCACGTGCTGTTGCAGCAGCAGCACGTGACGCAGCCCACGGCCGTACACGTCATCGCGGGCAGCCATGCGCGCGGCGGCCGTTTCCATCCCCAGTGCTAATAACACCTGGTAGGCGATCCATTCTGCAAACCCTTCTTGCAGCAGCGGCTCCCGCAGCAGTGGGGCGTTTTCCATTTGCCAGGCGTGGCCCCATTCATGCGCCACCACCTGTAACAGCAGCAGTCGGGGCAGACCAGATTGCGCGTAGATGGCCCGTTTACGGCCGTGCCGCGCATACACCCCCAACGTCTGCGTCACCTGTGCGGCCGACCGCCCCATCTGCCGCAGCACATCGGCTAATTGATCCCGCCCGACCAGGATAAGCGCGGTGGGGATGTTGAGCACCAGGTGCATTGTCTGCTGCAAAATCGCGCCAACCTGCTGGTAAATGAGCTGCGCCTGCGCCTGGTCATAAACGGCCGTCTCATGACAACGGTAACAAATACGCCGGCCGTCTGTCAATACCTGGTAGGGCGCAGTGAACGGCCGTCCGCACACATCACAACAATCACAAGCGCCGCCGGGCAGCGTCACGGCGCTTGCCCTACCCACACATCAGTCGCCCACACATCCAGCGCGCACTCCGCTGCGCTGCACGTTTCGCTGCCAATACCCAGCAAGATGACCGTCACATGCTGCACCTGATCTGAATTCATGGCCGGAATTCCATCCATCATTTCGCGACGCAAATCCACATCCAGGCTCGTCCATTCATCCCCCAGCCAATGAAGCGCCACATTCGGGCCAATGGGCGGCAGTGGGCTTTGGCCGAACAACGAAGAGTCGCGCCGCACGCCATTAATCCACATGGAATAGCCCAATGGAGGGGCATTGACGTCAGCGCCGCGATACACCAGCAGCAGCGCCGCGATCCCTTCCATCCCCGTCTCCGCATTCACCGACCCGACCAGCTTCACCTGCGCCCGCAGCCACAACTGCGCCGGGTCAACGGCCGTTGTCTGCTGCAAAGACAATGATAGGTTGCCACTACGGTTAATATGCACCGCCCGCCCTGCTGCGCCCTGTTCGTTGTCTATGACTTCCACAAGCTGCGTGCCGTTGGCCCCGTCGGCCAGCACGCGCTCCCAGCCCACGTCCCAACTCTGGCTAAAGTCGCCATTGACCAGCAAATTCGTCGTGGACGTTACTGCTTCGGCCGGCGGCGCGACAGCGGGCAATGTGGCGCTTACCGGCACAGTGGCGCTCACTGTAGTCGTAGGCGTGATGGTGACCGTGGGGGTGATGACGGCCGTTGGCGTTGTTGTGGCGACGGCCGTTTCCTCCCCATCCTCATCCTCATCATCCCCCAACAACAAAAACAGCCCGGCCGCGCCCGCCAACACCACAACCAGTACAACCAGCCCGATCCACATCCCTCGGCGCCGCTTATTGCCAAATGGCGGCGCCGGCGCGGCTTGCGGATAATCAGCCTGATACCCCTGCTGGTAATCTGGCTGATACCCCTGCTGATAATCAGAATAAGGGGGTTGTTGATAGGCGTTCTCCCACGCTGGCGGCGCGCCTGGTTGCGTAGGCTCCGCAGCAAACGGCGGCTCTGACCCCACCAACTGCGTGGCGTCAGGATGCGCCGCCGAGGGGATGAACGGTGGCGCTGATCCTGCCAACTGCGTCGGTTCCGGGTAAGCCGCCGCAGCAGGAGGCGGTGGCAGCGGCTTGCCACATGTCTGGCAAAATTTCGCTCCCGCGCGATTGACGTGTCCATCAGGGCAAGTTACCTGGCTCATCACTCACTCCTCTGTAAATGTAGGGCGATTTTCCCAAATCGCCCGCCCGATTTAGGAAAATCGGGCTACGGTTTTCATTGATGGTGGTATGCCACACTGTGGTTGTCCGCTTGTCATTACCCCAAAGGGCAGGCACAAGGCCAGCCCCTACCACCTATTACCATGCGCTTATGCCATATAAAACATGACAACGACTTTCCCAAAACGCAGCTCATCGCCATTATTCACCGGGTGGCGCACGCCGGGGTTCAATTTTTGGCGGTTGACAAAGGTAAAGTTCACCGAGTTCAAATCTTCCAGGAAGCAGTTCCCCCCTTGCACCATCAATTTAGCATGAGAACGCGAGACGCCGCCCGCTTCACCCCCATGTGGATTAAGGTCAACGTCCGGGAAATGGCCGCTTACCGGGTCCTCACGGCCGATCAACACCTCTGCTTTGCCTACCGGAAAATTGAGCGGCGTGTTGGTGGCCTGCACCACCAGCCGGGGCGTGACGCCTGGCGCTGCGGGTGGCGGTGAGGGCATATAAGGAGTATCTGCGTGCGGCGTCACAGGCGCGCCGCCGGTTAACGCCGCCCCACAGCTATCACAAAAAGCGCTGCCCGGCACAACCGGCTGTCTACATTGAGGGCATTGGCTGGCGGCAACCGGCGGCTGATAGGAGGGTGGAGGCGCTGGTGGCTGGTATACCGGTGGTTGTTGCGCCGGTTGTTGGTAGGCCGGCGGTTGTTGCGCCGGAGGCTGATAAACAGGCGGGGGCTGATAAGCTGGCGGCTGCTGGTAGGCTGGCGGCGCTGGCGCGGCCTGACCTAACAGCGTGCCACAATTACCACAAAACGCCTCGCCGGCCATTGCCGGTGTATGGCAGTTTGGGCAAACCTGGCCGCTGCCGGCTAACTGCGTGGGCGCGGCCGGCGGGTACGACGGCGCGGCCGGAGTCCCTGCCAGAGATGTGCCACAGTTATCACAAAAAGCAGCGCCAGCAAACGCTTCTGTACCACAATTAGGACATTTTGTACTCATGTTCTCTCCTTGTTGCTATGGGTCTTTGACCTCGCATGGTTTGTAACGCTTCAGTTACACAGAGTTACACGGAGAAGACACGGAGATACACAGAGAGGAAGAAAAGGAAGAGGGAAAAAAACATAGAAAAACCCGTTTTTTCTCCTTCTTCCCTCTGTGACGCTCTGTGATTCCTCTGTGAATCTCTGTGTTTCCTCTGTGTCGCTCTGTGTTCCCAATCCACTCCTGTATGGTTACGAAACGTGAAGCTCGTCGCCTCACGCTTCTATCCCAACAAATCGCTCATATCTAATTTACGGGTAGCCGTGTACAGCCGTTTGGTTTCGCGGCCGGAAAGCTGCTGCCCCGCTTCCATCTGGTCAGCGGCGGCCTGCGCCTGCTGCGCCATCTCCGTTTCACCCAGGTTGAGCAGGCGCGTGGCCGCGGCGCGCAGCTTGCGCGTAGCCCCGGCCATCTGCCCAACGGCCGCTTCATCCAACGCCTGGGTTTGCAGCTTAAAGGCAGTTACTTTTTCGACCACGTTCATGACACGGCCGTTCACCCCCTGCGCCACCACTTCGTCACCGGTAAATGTCACCATCACATCCTGCCGGGCGCGCGCGGCCGTTTGCTGGCTGCCTGGCGCGTCATACATCAACTCCGCCTGCACCATACGGTAGTCGCCGGCCTGGCGCGGCGGCATGGTCAGCTCTACCAGCACACTCTGCCCTTTTGACGGCAAATCCCCCAAATACACCTGCACATCCCGCTCCGACAACGCATTGTGCGATAAGCGGTCAATCAGAGGCGCTACCCGCCACACGGCGCGCGGCCGTACCCCCGTCACCAGACGCAGCGTCAGGCTGGCATTTGTCGCCACCACCCCCTGCATCGCCTGCACCACCTGGCTAAACGCCGGCGCCATTTTGTCTGGCGTGTCAATATACTCCCACGTTCCTCCAGACAACGACGCCAGATCGGTTAACAAATTTTGGTTCCACTCTTCCCCCAACCCCAACGCCGTGAGCGGAATACCCATCTGCGCCGCCTGCTGCGCCAACTGACGGCATTGCCCTTCATCTTCCCAGGTCTCGCCATCCGTTAACAACAACATCCGGCTCACGCGCCCCGGCCCCGCGCCCGCTTGTAGTTGGTCTAAGCCCTGCTGAATGCCCAGGGACATGCTCGTACCGCCGCGCTCGTCAATGCGCTCAATTTGGGCGAGCACGGCCGTTTTGTTCACGGCCGGCTGGCTGGGCACAATCACCTCGGCGCGATCATCAAAGACAACAATAGACACCTGGTCACGGTCGTCTAACTGCTCAACCGCCCATTTAGCCGCCTCCTTCAAATCGGTGATTTTTTGCCCGGCCATCGAACCGCTGCGGTCGAGTACCAACGCCAGGTTCAAGGGAGTGTGCCCGACGCCGGCTTGCAGGACAACGGCCGTTGGCTGCGCCTCCACGTACACATACGCGATCTGGTCAGTTGCTAACACCGGATACTGCGGGCGGTTTAAGGTGATGATGAGGTTGACTTCGTCGGCCATAGGGAACTCCTGTGTAAATCGAACATCCCTGTTCGATGTCCGAACAAGGATGTTCGGTGATTAGATGAGATATTGCCCGCCTGCCCCTACCGTGTATGGTTTCATACACTGTAACATAAAGGAAGATAGGATAAAAGACGCAAATCAAGAAACTGCTTGCAGCACGTCCTGGGCGTTTTGGTTTTGTGGGTCCAGGGCTAACGCTTTGCGGGCAAATTGGGACGCTTTCCGCTTATTGCCCAGCGCGGCATAATCCATGGCCACGTTGGCGGCGTAGGCGCTCTCGTCTGGCTTGAGCGCCAGGGCGCGTTCCTGTGCGCGCAGCGCATCACGGTACTCCTGCAAGCTGAACAAAACCATCCCCAGGACATTGTGCGCCTCGTGGGCGTCGGGCGCAAGCTGCACGGCTTTCTCAGCTTCGCGCCGGGCATCGTCGAGTAAGTCAGCCATGTGCAGCAGCCGCGCCAGGCGCAGGCGGTAGGCAGCATTGTTCGGGTTCTGCTCAACGGCCGTCGCCAAAGCCGCAAACGCCGCCACCACATCCCCCTGCTCCAGCCGCACCTGGAACAGTTCATGGTGCAGGCTGGCGTTGGTAGGGGCAATGGCAATGGCGCGCTCCAGGGCTGCGGCCGCCTGCGTGTACTGCTGCAAGTCAGCCTGAATACGGCCGTGCAACTGCGGAAAGTCAGCGTCTTGCGGATCAAGTGACTCGGCGGTCTGTACTTCACGCAGCGCTTCGGCAAAACGGCCGTAACGCCGGTACACCAACGCCAGATTATAATGGTACACAGCCTGGGTGGGGTCCAGGCGCACTGCCTGTTCATAGGCCGCCAACGCCTGCGTCAACTGTTCCGCCTTGTGCAAAGCCAACCCTTGCCGGTTCAACTGCCGCGCGCCGGTTGCATCTACCACCGGTCCCAGGTGGGGCGGCGTAGGCTGACGCGCGGCCATTGACCGCGCGGCCATTGACCGCGCGGCCATTGACGGCGCGGCTGTTGACGACACGGCCGTTAACGACGCCCCATCGCGCACGCAAAAGCGCATCCCTGGCCGGTTGACGTGTCCACAGCGCGGACAGGTCAGCCCGACCGCGCTCCCCTGTAAACACCCCTGCAACGCCGTCAACAATTCGCGCGCATTGGCGTAGCGGTAACGCGGCTCCATGGCCATCGCCTTCATGATCACTTGCTCAACGGCCGTGCTCAACCCCTTATTCAATTGACGCGGCGGCGGCAGCGGCTTCTTATCCACAAACCGGCCTTGAAAAGCGTCTGGGGGCACGGTCGCCGTCACCAGGCTGTACAACGTCGCCCCCAGCGCATACACATCTGCGCGCGCATCCGTCGTGCCGATATACTGCTCCATCGGCGAAAAACCGGGCGAGAATGCTTTGGCGATACGCGCCGTGCGTTTGCCCGGCAAAAATTGCTTGGCAATGCCAAAATCTACCAACACCGCCCGCCCCTCTGGCGTAATCTTAATGTTTGGCGGCTTAATGTCACGGTGAATGATCGGCTGCGGCTGCTCGTGCAAATAGGCCACCGCCTCGCACACCTGGCAAATCCAGGCGACAGCCTGCTTTTCCGGCAGCGGCCCCCCCTGGGCAATAATTTTGTTTGTCAGGTCTTGCCCGGCGACATAATCCATCACCAGGAAAAGCTGCCCGCCCGTCTCCACAAAGAAATCGCTCACCGCCGGTAGACTGGCATGGCGCAGCCGCGCCAGGGTGCTGGCCTCAAAATGAAACTGCTTTTCCGCCTCTTGGGAGTTATTGAAGCTGACTTTGACGGCCAACTGCCGCCCGTGCAGCCGCTGGTCTTCGGCCAGATAAACCGCGCCGAAGCCCCCTTCTCCCAGCAGTTTGAGAACGCGATAACGTCCTTGTAGAATGGTTCCGATGGGTGCGGTGGTCATGGGAGTGCGATTTCTAGCGTTTTTTGTGGCTGATAGTTATAAGAATTTATTACAAAGAATTTATTACAAAGAAACAAAGGTACAAAGAATCTCTTTGTTTCTTTGTAATAAATTCTCTGCTTTGTAATAAATTCTCTGCTTCTAACGAGCGGCTTTTGACGATAACGTAGGCAGATTATGCCCAAAAGCGCCCATTTAGAAGTTCATCTTCTCCGAAGAAGTTGAACTTCTTCCGTAACTTATTTAATCCACTACAATGACAATGACGCTGATATTGTCTTCGCCGCCGGCCAGGTTGGCGCGCTTCACCAGCTCATCGCACGCCTGCTGCGGCGTATGCGCCGAGAGCATCACCTCTTCAATGCCCTCGTCGCGCACCATTTCCCAGACGCCATCACAACAAAGGATAAGCCGGTCGCCGGCGTACAAGGGCAAGGGGAACGTGTCCACCATGTCGGCCGTGAAGTCGGGCTTGTCGCCCAGGCTACGGTAGATGACGTTTTTCTGCTCGTGGGTGTAAATAGCTTCGGGCGCAAGCTGCTGCGCGGCGATGAGGCTGGCGACGAGGGAGTGGTCGCGGGTGATTTGCTGCAATACCCCGCCGCGCCAGAGGTAGGTACGGCTGTCGCCGACGTTGGCGATGATCGCCTGGTCGTTGTAGATGAGCACGGCCGTTACCGTTGTCCCCATATCATTCTGCCGCGCCTGGCGCTGTTCAAACACCGCCTTGTTCGCCGAGACGATCCCCTTTTGCAGCGCCTCCGTCAATCGCTCCAGGCTCAACCCCCGCTCTTGCGACATCGCCCGCTTGAAAAAGCGATCCAATATAACCTGCCCCAACCGTTGCAGCGCCAGACGGCTGGCAACCTCGCCGCCATCGTGGCCGCCAATGCCATCGGCGACGGCAAAAAAGCCGAGCGTCAACTGCGCCGCGCCTTCATAGACGCCGGTGAGGTGCAGCAGCAGCAGGCTGTCTTCATCCAGGTCGCGCTCTTGCCCAACATCGGTTTGGAAGCCCACGCGCAGGCGCACCTGGCGCGGCGCAGGCAGTAGGGGTGGCTCGGCCTCTACCTGGGCAGCCATGACGGCGAAGAGAAAGCCTTCATGCTGAAAGGTAGCGTCGGTGGGCATATCAGGCACGGCGTCGGCCAGATATTGGCGCAGCGCGCGCGTCAGCGGTTCGACCAATGCCGCGCCGCAAGTGGGACAAAAACTGTCTGGCGGCCATTCGGCAAATGGGACGAGGCACAGAGGGCACTGCCCCAGGTCGTGGGCGGCGTATTGGCTGTAGGTCTCGGTCTGTTCCTGGATGGTCAGGATGCGGTAACGGCCGTGCAGCAGTTCGCCAGGGGCCGGCTGCCAGGATGGCGCGTCTTCCCCCAGCAGTTCAGCCAGCGAGAGGGGGGCGGTGTCGGGCAGCGCCGTCGGCGTCGGTTCGGCAAACGGTTCGGCGAGCAGTTCATGCAGCGCCTGCCCACAACGGGCACAAAAACGCGCCTCTGGCCGGTTGGGCGCACCACAATGGGAACAGGGGAGGTCGGTGGGTAAGGTCATAGGGAAAACCCGTGAAACGTGAGGCGTGAAACGTGAAGAAGCTCCCTTCACGTTTCACGTTTCACATTCTACATCTCAGACGCTAAAACTTTGGCCGCCGCAGGTTGGGCAAATGGTGATGTGCGCAGCGACAGCCAGACCGCAGTTATCGCAATATTTGTCGAACGCGGCAGCGGGAGGGGACACAAACTCCAGCGCATCTGGCGGGTTGGAAGACGCCGTAGGCGCGACATGCAGGGGATCGGCCGGTTGCAGCACGCAGCCGCAGTTGGTGCAGAAGGTCTGGTCGGGCTGCGCCGGAGTACCGCAATCGGGGCAAATGCCGGAGAATGCCGGCGACTGAACCGGCAGCGGCGCGTCGGCCACCGGTGGGGCAACTGGCGCGATTGGCGGCGTGAAGGGCACGGTGGCGGCGATGGCTTCCGGGTGCAATGGCTGGCCGCAGATGGTACAGAACTTTTTGCCCGGCGCAACGGCCGTTCCGCATTGTGGGCAGATTTGGGGCGCGGCCGTTGGGGG
>JACSRF010000340.1 GCA_014879875.1 Anaerolinea sp. | reverse complement strand
TGTTCATATACAACTGATGCCCTATTTTTGTCAATTTGTAAAGTTTACATAACTTTTAAGACACCCTCTCAGAAGTGTCGTGTGTCTTGCTTGTTTTTTTGAACCACAGCCAGACAAAATAGGCGATAATTGCGGCATTTAAAGCATATTCAAAGACGGTGAACTGACGGCCGTAATAGTCCTGCTCCCAATAGCTGACGGGACTGGGAAAGCGATAAGTCCAGTTCAAAGGAAAGAAGAGCAGCGGCCCGTCGCTGTGATGGGTGAAAACGTCGATCAGCGTGTGAAATAGCATCCCGATACCAAGCCATAGTAACGGCCGTGCCCAGCGCCACCGCCGCACGCCCCATAATCCTAGACCCAAGAGGGCGGCGTTGATAACCAAAGAATGGAAAAAATTGTGGCCGATTATCCAGACCGGATCGGTGTAAAACAGATCGAAATGCAGATATTCCATAAGGCTGCCACCGATTGGTGGACTGGCAAACCAGCGAAAATAGATGCCGTAAGCTGCTGTGAGCAGAGTGAACGGTATATCCGGCAGCACGGAACCAATGAGCAGCGCCGGTTTATGAATAGGCTGGATGAATGGGTGGGTTGTGCTGCGGGCAAGAACGGCCGTTAGCAAAAAATGGGATGGCGTTTGCATTCCCCTAATATTACCAGCTTTGGGGGCAGCATTGACCCTTCATTTGGCGGGGGCGCAACACGCCAAATGGCCTGTTTTATGCTTGCGGCAAACAAACAACCAACTCTGTGCCAGCGCCAGCCGCCGATTGAATGTGCAGTCGAGCACCAATTGCTTCCGCTCGCTCTTGAATGCCCAATAACCCAAAGTGTCCAGAGGGAGCCATCTCTGCCGGGCTTTCCGGGATGACAAATCCCTGGCCGTCATCACGCACGGTCAAACACATCGCTTCAGCGGTAAATGTCAGGTAAACGTCTGCCCTGTTTGCCTGGGCGTGCCGGGCCACATTGTTCAACCCTTCCTGGGCAATGCGGTAAAGGACTAACTCGACATCAGGCGGCAGCCGTCGTTCTTGGCCCGCTGCTTCAAATGAAATGGGTAAATCCAGCGCGCGTCCCATCTCTTGCGCCAACATATCCAGCGCGGGAATCAATCCTAAATCTTCCAGATAAATCGGCCGTAAATTTCGCGTCAGGCGGCGCAGGTCAGCTACAGTTTGCTCGGCCATTTGCTGCATCGTTGCCAACCTGTCTCTGTTTGATTCATCTTGCGCTGACATTTGCGCCAGCTGGATTTGCTGGTTGAGGGCAATGAGTGACTGGATGGTGTCGTCATGCAGTTCGCGGGCCAGACGGCGCCGTTCTTCCTCCTGGCCGGTCGTGACCGCGCCTAGATAGCCGCGCAGACTTTGCTGCGCCAACTGCACTTTGCGGGCCATGTGAACTAATTCTGTTTGTAACCGTTGGATTTCGTTGATGCCGCCCACTGGTTCTTCAATCGCGTCAAAATCGCCCCAGCCCAGTTCCGTTGCCTTTTTCTCCAATGATTGCAGCGGCTGCACCACCTGGCGTACGCCAAACCACAGGGCAACCAGAGCAATCACCAGCACCGGAATCAGGATGAGAGGTGCCAGTTCTGTGGTACGCAGCAGAGGATCTGTTACCGCCCGCCAAGGTTCTTCAAACACCAGCGCCCAACCAACGGGCGTAATGGGGCTAAAGGCGATCACATGTTCCTCTCCGTCAATGGTAAGGTAAGTCGTGCCGCTTTCACCCCGCAGTGCGTCGGCCACGCCGGGGTATTCTTGAACCGGTAAGTCGACCCAAGGCGGCGTACCGGTCTGGTAAAGAACAACCCCATCGGGTGTGACCATATACGCGGTGGCCTGATCATTACCGCCGAAAATGTTGGCCAATGCCCGGCGAGCCAGCGATGTGGGCGAGAATGCGCCAACGGCCGTAATCTCACCCGCCCTCGCCACAACCAGCACCAATTCTTCCCCTTGAACCGGATCGACAAAAACTGGTAAGAAAAAAGCATCAGCAGCGGCTGAGGGGTTTGGCAATTCGCGCAAGCGTTCCGCCACGGCACGTGCCAGCCAGATTTCAGGGGCATTAGAGGCAGCCATGAGTTCCCCATTGGCGGCAAAGAGGGCAATACCTCCTTCAAAATCTGACAGTAAATAGGCGGCATCGGTCAGGGCATGTTCGGGGCCGGCAGCGGCGTTGGCCGCTCGCAGCGCCACGCTGCGGATAGCCGACAACCGGTGGGTCATCTGCTCCGTGATGGCGGCAGCGGCGGCCCGGGTGGCTCGTTCGTCCCGTTCGCCGACCATGGTGCGCATGGCTCGCTGGTGCAGCCCCAGGCTGCCGAAGGTAATCAACATCAGCAGCGCCGTTAGCGGCAGAACCGTAATAATAAAGATCTGCAGGGGAAGAGAGGGAATGCTGCGCCAGCGTCTTGGACTCAATCTGCTATCTCCGCCGGGATGAGACCAGTAGATACGGCTTTCATGACGGCTTCCGTGCGGCTGCTGGCCTGCAGCTTGTGGTAGGTTTTAGCCAGATGGCCCTGGACGGTGCGGTCACTAATGCCTAGCTGTACGCCAATCGCCTTGTTGGTATACCCTTTACCGGCCAGGGTCAAAACTTCCAGTTCACGCTCCGTCAGTTCCTCATAGATGGGTACCTCGCCGGCGGTGCGGCTGGCGATGTGGGCCATGAGCCGTCTGGTGATGGCCGGATCCAGCGCCGACTTTCCTTCGTACACATCGCGCACAGCCTGTACGATACTCATGGGAGAAGCGGTTTTGAGCACGTAGCCATTGGCGCCTGCTTGCAGTACGGCCATCACGTAAGGATCGTCATCGTAGGCGGTTAGCACCAACACGCCCACTTCCGGGTGATTGGCGCGTACCCAGCGGGTGACTTCGATGCCGGTGGCTTTGGGCATTTGGATGTCTAGGACGGCCACATCTGGTTTGTGTTGGGTGATGAGGCTGCGAGCCATGTCGCCGTCATCAGCCTCGGCGATGACGGCGATGTCGTCGGCTTGTTCCAGAAATTGACGAATGCCAGCGCGGACCACAGCGTGGTCATCGGCCAGCAGCACTCGAATGCGGTTGGTCATAAATTCCTTGATGTTTGCACATTGGAGAATTTCTCATCCTGCGCCAAGACTCAGGACGCTTCTCTCGTTTTCACGCTTGCTTCTACTTGTTGAAATTTTCCCGCAATCTGCTTTGCTGTCTCGTTAAAGCTGGCGTGCAGGTGCGGATAGGCAAACCAGACAACGCCGATGCCAAAGAGGATACCAGAGAGCAGGCGTATCCAGGAATTGAAGGAGCCAAAGGCGTCGCCTGTGTAGAAGGTAGCGGGAAAAGTGCTGTCGGTCAAGGCAGCTAACCAGTTATTGGTGTAACGAAAGCCGCCGCCAATACCGCCCACCACATCACTGATCATGTGAGTGAGGCCGTCAACGGCCATCGGCAGAAGGAACAACATCAGCACCCACCAAGGTATCGGCTTAAGGCGCTTACGCAGAGGCCAGAAGGCGAGACCGGCGATAAGCAGCGTGGTGTACATGTAGACCATGCGGTCGGACCAGGCTACTTTCCAGCCCACCTCTGTGCTGCCGATGAATTGGCGCAGCACCAGCGGGTTTTCGCTGTTTGACCAGATGGATTGAATGGTACTCAGCGGGATCATGGCATTCTCGCCAAAGAGGAAAAAGGAGCGCTGCGGCAGTTGGTGACATTGGGTGCTGTAGATCAGGTAAATGGTTTCACCGGCCTGGTTCCAACCCAGGGACATGAAGAGGGGAGCCAGCCAGGGCAGGCCGACGAAGATCAGCAGCAGCAAGGTAATGACCAGCAGCCAATGGCGGCTGAACCAATATAGAGCCTTATTGAGGCTGATGGTCAGGGAACGGCCGTTGTCAGATACGTTGGTTGGCGCGGACATCATCAATGACGAGGGCTGTGCGGCTGGCCGCTGGACGTATCGCTCTTCAAATAGTTCTCCGGCGCTTTATCAAAGGCGGTTTTGCAGCCGGGGGCGCAGAAATAATAGGTTTTTCCCTTGTATTCTGAGGTGGCTGCGGCCGTTTTCTCGTCTACTTCCATACCGCATACGGGATCGATTGCCATGATTTTTTCTCCTTACTTCAATGATTAGATACGGGTTCGTGTACCCGGTAACCAGCTTCTTGTACGGCCTGACAAAACGCACCGAACGGCACACTTTCAGCCGCGATGGTCACAAGGACTATGCCAGTTTGTAAATCTACTTCTGCCTGAATCACGCCGGGAGTGTCCGTTAAGGCGCCTTCGATGTGGAAAGCGCAGCTGGCACAGCTCATGCCGGCGACAGGCAGGGTGATTGATTCGGTGATAACGCTGTAACCGGCATCGTGAACGGCCGTTACCAGGGCAAAGGTGTCCGTTTTATGTGGCTGATAGGAAACCATTACCTTAGGCGTGGCTGAACTGGTGTGAACGGTCGTTACGCCCGAAACCTGGCGTAAAATCTGCGCCAGATGATGGGGGTTCAGCGATTTTGGGGTTGAGTTTACGAAAAAAGATACATCTGTCATCATCGTTTACTCGCATTTGCCCGCTTGATCCTCATTATTCCCCAAAGCGGCTGCGTTGACCAGCGCCAAATGCCCGGCCAGGTATAGGCCATTTGGCTTATGACAAAATGACATTTGTCACCATTTTGGGGGTGATAGGCCATTTAGCGCTCGCCGTGCGTGCCCTCTTTTTCTATGCTTGGCAGCGTAATCAATTTCTGGAGATGCTTTATGACGCGAACCAAACGGATTATCTGGCCTTTGGGCGCTGGCACCGCTGGCGCGGGGCTGCTGACGCTGCTGTACTTCGGCATTGTTTCCTGGGCGGAAAGCCCTCAGCACGCCATCGAACTATTTTGGGAAGATCGCTGGATTGTCATGCCCATCATCCTGGGATTTGGCGTGCAGGCAGCGCTCTATGTCATTCTGAAAAAGCGTCTTTTTGTCCCGGTGGCCCATACCGGTCCCAGCGGCGCGCTAACCGGCGCTGGCGGCGGCATGTCGACAATGGCTATGGTAGCCTGCTGCGCGCATCATGTGACGGACGTGCTGCCCATTTTAGGGTTGACGGCAGCGGCGGCCTTTCTGGCTGAGTACCGCACCGCTTTCATGCTGGTGGGTTTGGGAACCACGCTTTTGGGAATATTGGTCATGCTCATCATTTTATGGAAGGAAAGACGAAAGGCGCTGCAAATGATGGCGCCGATCGCGGAGGCAATATGAAAAGAACCCCTTTATCGATTGTAGGGCTTTTGCTGGTGGCATTTTTAGCGGCGTGTGGGGCTGAACCGGCCGCACAGCCACCGGTGGTGTCGGCAGCGGAGAATGCTGTTGATTCAACTGCTCCTGTACAAACGGCCGTATGGGAAACGATCATTGACGAGCAAGGGGCTGTCAGCGTCGCCATTACGCCGTTGAATTTAAGCGCCAATGCACCAACCCTGGATTTTGAAGTGGTGCTGGATACCCATTCGGTGGACTTGAGCATGGATCTGATGACGCTGGCGACGTTGACCGCGGATAACGGCCGTTCCGTCACAGCTACGCTCTGGGATGCGGTACCCGGTGGGCATCATGTGTCCGGCATACTCTCTTTCCCCGCAGATGCAGCGGGAACGGCCGTGCTTGAGGGCGCTTCCCAACTCACCCTGACCATTCGTGACATAGATGCGCCGGAGCGCTCCTATGTCTGGTCCCTTCCCAAATAACTCATCATGCCAAAACGCCTGTTCCCGATATTCCTCTTTTCAATTGCTGTCCTGCTAGCTGCGGTTCATACGACTACGGCCCAGCAGGAAGTTGATCCGGAGCGTACCCATATCTTTTTTAGCGCGGGCTGTGCGGACTGTTGGCCTTATGCGGAAGATGTGCTCATCCCCGCCCTGCAAGAGCAGGGGGCAGCCGCCAACCCTGAAATCCATGACTACACCCGGCCAGAGGAGCGCGAGCGCCTGCTGGTTATCGCCGACTCGCTAGACCTGCCCCGTTCCATTGCCGATTCGCTCTATGCCTTTGTACCCACAGTGGCAGGTAACCTGGTCATCCTGGGGCATGTGCCGCCGAACCTGATTCAAGCGGCGCTCGCCGCACCAGATTTACCGCCGCGGCTGGTGTTGTGGCAGCCGGAGATGCACGGCAAGCCGACGGAGTACCGGCTCTGGGCTTGGGCCGGCGAAGTGCAGACCTTCGCCATTGACACACCCTTTGCCGAGGCGCTGCCGCAAGCGTTAGCATCTGCCGGGCCGCTGCCGATAGGGCTGGCGAATTTAGGCCAGCTGCTCCCGGCCGTCATCGTTACCGGACTGGTGGATTCTGTCAATCCCTGCGCTTTTGCCGTGATTCTGCTGCTCCTGGCCTTCTTGTTCACGCTGCGCCAGTCGCGCGGCTACATTTTGAAGCTGGGATTTGTCTACATTGGCATGATTTTCCTGGTTTACTTTGCCATTGGTTTGGGCATTTTGCAGGCGGTACGCTTTTCCGACAACCCGCACTTTGTGGCCCGCGCCGGTTCCTGGTTGTTAATTGGTTTGGGAGTCATTAACCTGATTGAGTATTTCTTCCCCAATTTTCCCATTAAGCTGCATATGCCCAAGATCGCCGGCGCACACACCAATGCCTTGATTAAGCAGGCAACCTTGCCTACGACGATGGCCGCCGGTTTGTTGGTGGGATTATGCACATTCCCCTGTTCTGGCGGCATTTACGTTTCCATTATCACCCTGCTGAATGCCAAAACGACACTGGCCTGGGGAGTGAGTTACCTGGCGCTGTACAACGTCATGTTTGTCCTGCCGCTGATCGTCATTTTATTGATGGTGGGGAACCGCATGGCGGCCAAGGCGTGGGCACGCTGGGAACGCGAACACGCGCTAAAGATTCGTTTGTGGTACGGCGTGATCATGGTGGCGCTGGGCGCGGTCATGCTGTTGACCGTAATTAACTAAAGGAGGTTGTGATGAAAGCAAAAATGTATTCTAAAAGTATGTCTAAACAGAAACAACATAAACGCAGTTGGGTACCGTTGGCGCTGCTGGCAGTTGGTGTGCTGCTGTTGGGGTGGCTCTTGATCGCTTCCATTTCCGCACCGCCCCAAGCCACCGCTTCTATGGCATACCTGCCCGAAGATGTGGCGTACGAGCAGCCCATCTTGGCTATTCATGAAATGGGTGAAGGCCCGGCCATTCCCTTCCTGCCGCGGAATCAGCCGCAGCCGGAAATTCAGGTACCGGAAAAATCCTACAATTTTGGCATTGTTGGACCGCAAGATGTCGTGGAGCGGGAGTTTATCATTCGCAATGTGGGCGATGCGCCGCTGACCATCAGCCGGGCTTACACGACCTGCGGCTGCACTACGGCCGAAATTTCGGCCAGCGTGATTCCGCCGGGACAGGTAGCCACCATTAAGCTGGTTTTTGACGCCGGTTTTCATGATGCGGCCGGGCAGACAGTGCGGCGCGGCTTGATTATCGAGAATAATGATCCACAGCGGTCCCAGACGGAAATCTGGGTGCAGGCTCAAATCAGGTCGAATTAGGGAGGATATAAATGAAACGTAAGCATTGGTTCTTGATGATCGTTGGCTGTGCGCTGCCCATTATTGTGTTAACGGCCGTTTTTGTCTGGCAATTGCAGTTCAGCAGCGTCCTGCTGTGGGGCATTGTACTGTTGTGTCCGCTCGTTCATCTCTTGATGATGCGCGATCATCTTGGACACGGCCACGAGGATTCCAGATCGCATGAAACATGAAGAAACGGCCGTCTCTCGGCCAAGAATAAGCAGTCCCCTTTTGTTGTTACTCAGCATATTTTCACTGACCCTGGCTGTTGTATTGGCCCTGTCACCGGCAAAAAAAACAGAGCCAGCCAGCGTGGCTGACATATCTGCCAACACAGCCACTGCGCTTACTCAACCGACGATAGTGGCAGCGGCGCCAATAGAGGTGTCCTTACCAGAGCAGGCTCAACTGGATGTCAGTTGGGGTGATTTAGGACCGCAGTTGGTGGCCGCTGGTGCGATTGACGCCGATCGATTTATGCAGCTTTATGCGGATGCAGGACGGCCGTTAACCTTTGCCCAGAAACGCATCCTTAACGAAGGCAGCGACGAGCCTGTTGTCATAGACTTTCAGAATGCCCGTTTTTTGCTCAACTTTTTCTGGGCGCTGGGGCTGGTTAACCAGAATCCCATCCTGACAGAAGGGCCGATGATGCAGGCCAGTGAAGGTAATATTGGCCGGTTTGCTTCCACGGGCGGCTGGACGTTGGGCCACCATCACGCTGCCGAGTTATATGCCAGCGTACCGCTCATCACGCTGACGCCGGAACAGCAGGCACGGCTGGAAGAAGTAGCTGAGAATGTTTACCGGCCATGCTGTAACAACCATACCGCGTTCGCCGATTGTAATCACGGCATGGCGATGCTTGGCTTGTTGGAACTGCTCGCCAGCCAGGATGTCCCGGTAAAGGAGATGTTCGCGGCAGCCAAGGCGGTGAATGGTTTCTGGTTCCCACAGCAGGCGTTGGAAACGGCCGTTTTCTTCAAAGCGACCATGAATCTGGACTATACCGCTGTCGATCCGTGGCTGGCCGTGGGGCCTGACGTGTTTTCCGGCAGTGGTTTTCAGCAAGTACACCAATGGTTGGCTGATAACAACCTGCTGGAACAGCCTCAGGGTGGCGGTAATTCCTGTGGCGTTTGAAAGGAAGATGTGGGGAGGAAGAAAAGGGTGCTTTCATTGATACTGGTGATTTCTCTTCTGGTGGGATGCGGGCTGACTGGTTGTGAGTGAACGGCCGTTACCCACAACCATCCCATGGCCCCATAGAAGAAATGCCAAAAGATGTACAGCGCTCGGCAAATAAAATCCAGGGAGCGTATCAGTTTGCCGTAGCCAACCCAGAGATTGCTGACGCCATCCCTTGCTACTGTGGCTGTGTCGGCCTGGGGCACATACCTCCAGCTACGATTGCTACGTGGCTGGGGTAGGCAAATCAGGCACGCTTCTGTTTGCTGACCATGCCCAATACTGCTCCATCTGCATAGACATCACCCATGACACCATGCGCCTGTTGGATGAAGGTAAAAGCACGGCCGAAATCTTTGCCAGATTGAAATGGATTATGCTCGCTTTAGTCCGCCGACAGTAAAACCTGAAGTTGGAGAATCGTGATGAAAAAATGGATGATGTTGTTTGGGGTGACGGCCGTATTGACTGTCCTGTTAACCGCTTGCGGTGGTCAACCAGAAATTGTGATTAACGAAATTAGTCTGCAATTAGGGGATGTTGTGAATGGTGCTGTGATCCAGCGCGAACTCATTGTACAAAACCAAGGGCAGGCAGACCTGAACATTGAAGCCGTGACCACGTCCTGCGACTGTACGCAAGCCAGTGTGGAACCAATGACCATTCCGCCTGGCGGCAGTGGCACGCTGCACATCGAATTTGACTCTGGCGCACATGGATCAGAACTAACCGGGCAGATCATTCGTCAGGTGTTTATTGCCAGTAATGACCCGCAGCAGCCCGAAATCGTTGTAGAGTTGGCGGCCAACATCTTGCTGCCGCCTGCGCCATAGGCCATTTGGCGTATCGCTGCCCCGCTATATGGCGGGGCGCATTACTGACCAACCTGCATTAGAATAAGCGGCAAGCAATTCGAGCGAAAAAATTACTTATTACAAGGAGAATGAAACCTGTGCAAAGATTGGCTATTGTTTTATTGATGATAATGCTGTTGGGGGTGCTGGCAGCCTGCGGCTCGGCTGAACCGATGCCTGTCCCGGTGGTGGAAATTTCATTGACGGCGACAGATATTGCCTATGACGTCAATCGTTTTGAAGTGATGGCCGGGCAGCCGGTGAAGGTGACGCTGCGGAATGAAGGCGCGTTGGAACACGATTTTAGTATTATGGAGATGCCTCATACGGGCGAAGTAATGGCTGAAGAAGCAGACCATGGGATAGGCGGTCATGATATGAGCAATATAGCCATGGAGCCGGAGGTTCACGTGGCTCCGCCAATGGGGAAGAGTCTCAGTGTGGAGTTCACACCCACAACGCCTGGCGAATACGAATACTTCTGCGCTGTGGCTGGGCACAAAGAAGCCGGGATGGTTGGAACTTTGGTGGTGACGGCACCCTGATTATTTTAAGGGTTTTTGTTAGAAAGACGGCCGTTACCAGCAAGTAACGGCCGTCTCTTCATTCATATTTGATGTGGTCAATACAGATTGGATTAACAGGGCGAGTTCCGGCGACGACTGACTCTCTGGATTATGGACGAGAGAGAGCCAGGTACGGCCATTGTGGCTGTGGGCAACCAGCGTGGCCGGCAGCGGATCGGCGCCATATACCAGCAGCACTTCCATGTTACAGTCACATTCATTTATATCGTGTGAACAGCTGCAGGCTGTCCCGACCTGCAGGGCCGACCGCAAGCTAAATGTAGGAGAAACTTGCAGGCCTGCATTTTGCAACAGACCAGTTACCCAACCAATGGTGAAATGACTGGACTTGTTCACTCTCAATAACTGCGTCATTATCCTAGACCTCCAAATCTTTCTCTTAACTGTAACCTAAATGGATGCTCTGATGAAAGCGCAGAATGTCGCGCCATCGTGTAGGCCATCTGGCTTACTATCGTCTGCGTAGATTGCCTATTTCAGTATGCCCCCATGCCCTATAGAATGGAAAACCTGTGGCTGTGGGCCGGTAATGTCAACCATGAGGCGGTGTTCAAGTCATTGATGGCAGAAGACGAAGGCTTTGCTGAATTGCCACTGGCAGCCTTTATTGAACGTTATCGTCAACAAGGACCAGAGCCAGGCGCGCCTTGCATGGGTGGTATTGGTCCCCCAATTTAATAACAATAGGACTTACGCATTTGGCAGACGGTAATCTAAAAATTTGCCGCGAATTTCGCTAATTAGCGCGAATCGTATGCATTATTGGCGAAATTCGCGTCATTCGCGGCCAAAAATCTTTGACTGCGTAAGTCCTGAACAAGGAAATTAAAATGAAAACAAACGGCATATCCACCATAAGTCACCGCGTTGGATTGTTCCTGCTAGCAATACTCCTGGTATCGGGGGTAGCCGCTTGTGCCTCTGACGAGGTAGAGATTTCTGAACCGGAAGTGGAAGGTCCAGTGCTGGTGATGTTTTACACAGATGGGTGAGCGCCCTGACGGCAAATGGAGCCTATCGTGAATGGGCTAGAGGATGAGTTTGAAGGGGAGGTGGCGGTGGTGCGCTTGCAAGCTGACACTCCGGACACGATCCAACTTCAAGAGGCATATGGAGGAAGGGGACACCCGTTTTTTGCGGTCATTGATGGCGAAGGCCAGGTAACTGAGCGTTTTTTTGGCCCGCAGCCGGCCGAAACGCTGCGGGAAGCGATGGTCCGCGTGCGGCCGTGAGCAAAAATAGGGCAGGAGCTAAATCATGAAAAAATCGTTGGACAAAAAATGGAAATACACCATTCTGCTCATTACGCTGGCGCAGCTTGCCCTTATCGCCGGAGCGTTGGCGCTGCCGCCCATAGTCCGGGCGCTGCCCGGCAAAATCCGGGTGCGTCTGGCGCAGATGCCGCTGGGCGAGATGCTGCTGGACATTGGCGTGACCCCCATGCCCACGGCGCTGCCTGTGCCGGTGAACGCCGTTGTCCAGTCGCGGATTACCATACCGGTATTGGCCACCGCTACAACCACTCCAGAACTGACGGCCGTATCCACCATCCCTGCTGCCGCCATTGAAGTTGAGGCAACGGCCGCGCCTGAGGATTTGGCTCCAACCACACCGGCAACGACGCCGGCGGCCACACCATCACCCACCAGCACGCCCACGCCACAGCCGCTGCCCAGGCAGGTGCGCATCGAAGGGCTGAAAATTATCGCCCAGGGGTTTAACAATTGCGGCCCGGCCAATTTGACCATTAATCTTAACTTCTACGGCAATCCCACCACGCAAGCGGAAGCGGCCGCTTTTCTCAAGCCCAATCCTGAAGACCGCAATGTCAGTCCCTGGCAGATGGTAGACTACGTCAACGAGCGCACAGACCTGCGCGCCTTTGCCGCCAGCGGCGGCGACCTGGATCTCCTCAAGCGGCTGCTGGCGGCCGGTTTCCCTGTGGTCATTGAGAAAGGGTACGAACTGCCACGCGAGGGCTGGTTGGGGCACTATCTCACCATTTTTGGCTACGATGATGACGCCCACGAGATGGTTAGCCTGGACACGAATTTAGGCCCCTGGGACGGCAGCGGCCGTTACGATGCCTACGAAGATATTGCTCACTACTGGCAGCACTTCAACTACACCTTCTTCGTCGTCTATCCGCCAGAGAAGGAACAGCAAGTTTACGATATTTTAGGCGCCGCAATGCTGGACACAGCCACCATGTGGCAGCGGGCGGCCGAAAAGGCGCAGGCCGAAATTGACGACAATCCAGAGAACGCCTTTGCCTGGTTTAACCTGGGTACCAGCCTCACCCGCCTGGGCGAACTCTCTGGCGCGGCGGCTTTTTATGAAAACGGTGCGGCCGCTTTTGACCAGGCGTTTATTTTAGGGCTGCCGCCGCGGATTCTCTGGTATCAATTTCGGCCGTATATTGCCTATATGCGCACCAACCGCTACCAGGAAATGATAGCCCTTGCCGACACCGTGTTGGAAACACAAGGCGGCCGAAATGTCGAGGAAACATATCTTTATAAGGGTCATGCGCTCGCATTTTTAGGAGATGAGCCAGGCGCAGTTGCCGCCTATGAGCAAGCGCTACGTCTCAACAAGAATTTTTACCCGGCGCAATGGGCGCTGGACTCAATCACCGGCGGCAATTAGAAACGTATCTGGCCGTCTACAACGAAATGAAAAGGAGCGTGTCGTTGAAAAAGCATCTTGTATTGATTTTTTTATGGCCTTTATTGTTGGCCGCTTGCCAGGGCGACGGTGACCTTGATTTGGCGCGTAACGCTTCTCAGGAACTGTCTTTCCCGCCGGCGCCTGCCTTAAGTGAGGCTGATGTTGCCCTCGGCCAGCAGGTTTACGCAGAAAATTGTGCCGCCTGTCACGGGGCAGACCTGGAGGGTGAAGCGGATTGGAAAAGTCAAAATGAAGATCGCTCCTTTCGCGCGCCGCCGCACGACGCCAGCGGGCATACCTGGCACCACGGTGATGACATCCTTATAGAGGCAATTCGATTAGGCGGCGCGCGTTTGCCGGCTAACATCGGTGGTACCAGCACTATGCCTGCTTATGCCGACATTCTTACCGATGAGGAGATCCTGGCTGTGTTGGCCTACATTAAGAGCAGTTGGCCAGATGATCTGCGGAGAATTCAATGGGAACAGACGCTTCGAGAACAATAGGAGCGAGTTATGCGTTTCTATTGCCCATGGTCGGCCGGTTGACGACGCCGACGTGTTTATGATTGCCGACCACACCGAAATGCGGGGCATGACAATGACCGGGCCGGCGACAGCGCAGGGTAACGGCCGTTACGCCATCACCGCCGATTTTGTCCACGGCGGTACGTGGCGGGTTACGATACAGATAAATCAAGATGGGACCAATGTGGCCTTAGAAGATTTTGATCTGGCCGTGCGGCAGGTTCTTGAGCGGTGGCCAAAGCAGAAGATGTGCGTGGCGTGTGTCCAACTTAGATTTTGCCAACCCGATCACCTTCGTAACGCATTACCGAAAGGGAGTTAGCCGACGACAGGTAGGCCAGGAGACGAAACAACTGGCCAACCCAACGGAAATAGGGCGGCATTTCCGCCAGGTTGGTTACTTCGCGGAAGCTGAAGCGCGTGTAGAAGAGAACGAGAGGGGAGACACAAGTGAGCCAGAGGGGATGCGGGCTGCTGTCCAGCAAATGTTCAATGACGGCGCGGGCCACGCCTTGATCCCGCCAGGCGGGCGTTACCGCGATAGAAGCCAGCTCCCACGAGCCATCGCGGTAGGGTTTAATCTGGCCACAGCCGATGACCGCACCCTTTTCATCCAGGGCCACAACGAAGCGTCGCCAGTCCAAACCCAACGGATTGATCCGCGCCGCCCGCACCAGGGCTTTGATTGCGCCCTGGTGGGACTGCGTCGCTGCCTGCAGCCGATAATAGGACGCCATCGTTTGTAGCCTCGTTACACGGGAAAGATGCGGGCAAAGAAGTCTGCCCAAATGGCCAGGATGAGAAACCAGGTACCAACGAGAATGGGAATAACGTCGGCCCATTGTTTTGACCTGGGTCGCATACCCGTTTGAACATGACTCCTGACCATCACTACTTTAACCCTTTAGCGGCATCCTTGATCATCTCGCTCAGGGTGGGGTGAATGTGGATCGTCTGGTAAAGTGATTCGGCCGTGCCGTTGTTGTACATTGCCGTGACAACCTGGTGGATCAGATCGTCCGCATGAGGGCCAAGAATGTGACCGCCTAAAAGTACGCCCGTTTCCGCATCGGCCACCAACTTGAGCATCCCTTCTGTTTCACCAATGGCTTTGGCCCGGCCAGAATGTTCGAAATAGGCCACGCCTGTTTTCACTTCATGTCCGGCGGCGATGGCTTCCTGTTCTGTCAGGCCCACGCTGGCCAGCGCCGGTTGGGTGAAGACGGCGCGGGGCACAACGCGGTAATCTACGGTACGGCCCAGCCCTTTGACGGCATTGAGGGCGGCGATAGGACCATCATAGGTAGCCCGGTGGGTGAACATGGCCCCGCCATTGACATCGCCCAAAGACCAGATGTTGCCGGCCGTTGTGCGCAGCGTATCGTCATAGCGGATGCCGCCCGGCCCTACTTCGACGCCAGCCTGCTCCAGCCCCAGCCCATCCACGCGCGGCACGCGGCCAGCGGCAAAGAGGATTTCTTCGGCCTGGTAGCGGTGTTCCTGCCCGTCAATCTCGGCCATAATCACTTTCTCGTTGCCGGCTTTTTCAGCATGCACGGCTGTGGCTCCCAGGCGCACATCTATCCCTTCGACACGCAGAATCTCCGTTAGCCGGTGCGACAGCTCTGGTTCTTCCTGTTTCATGATGCGCGGGCTGCGGCTGAGAAGGGTGACTCTGGCGCAAAACCGGGCGTACATTTGGGCAAACTCGACACCGATGTAGCCGCCACCAATCACGGTAAGAGACGACGGTACCTTTTGTAACATCAAGGCTTCGTAGTTGGTGAGATAGCCTATCTCTTTCAGGCCGGGAATAGGGGCGTCGGCCGTGCGCGAACCGGCGGCGATGATCGTTTTGGCGGCGGTGATGGAACGGCCGTCCACCCGAATATCTACCGGCGAGGTAAATTCAGCCCGGCCGCGGATAAAGGTGATCTGGTCGCTTTTGTTGACCCAGTCGTAAATGCCGTCAATGATACCCTGGACGATTTTGTCATTGCGGGCCATGGCTGCGGCCAGGTCAAACCAGAGCGCCTCTTTATCAATGCCGCGCACGCCAAACTCGTGAGCGCGGTCGTGTACTAGATGCATCACTTCGGCAGACCTTAACAAGGTCTTGGTGGGGATACACCCCTCATTGACTCAGGTACCGCCGACTTCATTCATTTCGATGAGGGCTGCGTTGGCCCCCAGCCTGGCAGCCAACACAGCGGCAGGTAATCCCCCTTGCCCTGCGCCGATAACGATCAGGTCAAATTTGTTCATGCTTCAATTCCTTTTGTTCCATATCGTTAAGCCCCCTCCTGATTGGTCATTGAGCACCTCGTGTTGCTTGCTGACGCAGTGATGATCGCCGTAGGAACAAAATACGCAGCAGTCGCCAGGCAACGGCCGTAATCTGGTACCGCAACTGGTACACGTGTGGAAAACCAGTCAATGATCCAGCGGTATAACCAATTTCTCTACAAAACCGCATACGGGGCAGGTCAGGTTGGTGCGGGTGACGATTTCGGGTTTCATATGAATTCTCCCAATCAGCACGCCATATGGCCTATCTGGTAACAGGCAGATTTGCGCTTGAGAACGGCCTTATAAACACCTACGCTGGAGATGGAAAATGATCCTGAGCAAACAGGGGTTTATTTCATTTAATTTAATTAAATCTTGGAGGGTAATCGCATGTCCGAACACAAAAATTGTCATGTAAACCCGGTTGAAAAAGCATTGGAGGAAAATGCGCTGGTCCAAGCCGAAGCTACCTTTCTTGGTGTCTCCGGCATGGGTTGCCCCAACTGCGCCACACGGGTGCGGAATGGGCTATTGAATTTAGACGGTGTGCTGTATGCCGATGTCTATTTGCAAAACGGGGTGGCCACCGTCGCTTACGATCCCCAGCAGGTGACAACGGCAGACCTGGTAACGGCCGTTACCGCTTCAGGCAATGACGGCCGTCACGAGTACCGCGCCCATATCCTGCAAACCATGCCTGCCAGAGATGTTTTCACCTTTACAGAAGTCATCTAAGTAGCTCCACCTAACTCCCCACACGCCGAATTGCTTGTACCCCACACCGCCAACCGGCGCTTATGCCGACCTAAGCCCAGATGTACAATGCCAATGATGAATGCCCATGACCGGAAAATCCGTAGGGCATTCAGTAGCAGTTCATTTAGTGAAGGAGTATCAGCAATGATCATAACAATCAATCTTCCCCGGTTAATCGCCTTGAGCGGGATGTTCCACCTCGCGTACCGGGGAAAACAAGCAACGGCCGTTATTCCGGCTTACACGACAACTTCCCCGGCAACGCTGCCTTTCAAGGGAAATGAGGAGATGAAACGATGGTAAAAGACCCCGTCTGCGGCATGGAAATCGAACCCCAATCGGCTGCGGCTACCCGCGAGCACATGGGACAAACTTTTTATTTTTGCTCAGATCAATGTGCGGCTACCTTCGATGCCAATCCGCATCAGTACGCGCACCAGGAGATGGGCAGCAACGGCATGAAACCGCTGGCCGGTTCGGCTACCACCGGATTCAATCCCGATCTGCCCGATTCATTACATGTAGAGCTGCCTATCGCCGGGTTGACTTGCGGCACCTGCGTGACAACCGTTGAGCGCAGCTTGCAAGCCGTGCCCGGCGTGGCCACAGCCCACGTCAACTTTTCTTTGGGACAGGCCCACGTCACCTACAATCCGGAGCAGGCAGATGTGAGTGACTTCATTGGAGCCGTCAAAAAAGCCGGCTACAACGTGGGTACGGCCGAAATGCGGGTGCGCATCTCCCCCGGCCTGCACTGCGCTTCCTGCGTTGGCTTCATCGAAGAAGCCCTGAACAGCGTACCCGGCGTGCTGGCGACCACCGTCAGCCCCGGTACCGACACGGCCCTGATCCGTTACGTTCCTGAACAGGTGGACTTTGCCGCCGTACAAGCGGCCGTTGAATCTACCGGCTACCAGGCCGCCCGCCCGGTGGAACAGGAAGAAAGCGTGGATGAGGAAACGGCCGCACACCAACGCGAATACCAGAGCCTGCTGCGCAAATTCTGGTTTGCGGCCATCATCTCCGTTCCGGTAATGCTGGTGGCTTATCCCGAACTCCCCTGGCTTTACCTGCCCAACCTTTTTGTGGGCGAAGTTTCAGAGACGCTCATCCGATGGCTGTTTATTTTATCGGGGGTCGTCACCCTGCCGGTGATGGTCTACTCCGGGCGGCAGTTCTTCACCGGGGGGTGGGCGGCGTTCAAACATCACTCGGCCGACATGAACACCCTGATCGCCCTGGGCACCAGCGCCGCCTGGATTTACTCAACGGTGGCCCTCATCGTCCCCAGCATTTTCCCGGAAGGCACAGCCACGCCCTTTTATGATGTCACGGCCGTCGTCACCGCCCTGGTAGTACTCGGCCAGGCAATAGAAGTGCGGGCCAAAGGACAAACCAGCCAGGCCATCCGCAAGCTGCTGGATTTGCAAGCCAAAACGGCCCGTGTCTTGCGCGACGGCCAGGAAATCGAGATTCCGGTTGAAGAAGTGTTGGTAGGCGATGTGATTGTGGTCCGCCCCGGCGACAAGATTCCGGTAGACGGCGAGATTGTTGACGGCCGTTCCGCCATTGACGAATCCATGGTTACCGGCGAAAGTTTGCCGGTTGACAAGAAAATAGGTGATGAAGTCATCGGCGCGACGGTGAATACCACCGGCAGCTTCAAATTCCGGGCCACCAAAGTGGGCAAGGACACGGCCCTGGCTCAAATTGTGAAGATGGTGCAGGATGCTATGGGCAGTAAAGCACCCATCGCCCGGCTGGTGGATGTGGTTTCCAGCTACTTTGTCCCGGCCGTGATGATTATCTCGATTCTTACCTTCCTGGTCTGGTTCAACTTCGGGCCGGGACAGGCGCTGGCTTTCGCCATTGTTACGGCCGTCACCGTTCTCATTATTGCCTGTCCCTGCGCCGTTGGCATGGCCGTGCCCATGAGCCTGGTGGCCGGCGTCGGCAAAGGGGCCGAACATGGCGTCCTTATCCGTAACGGTGAGGCGCTGCAAACAGCTTCTCAGCTTAACGTGATCGTGCTGGATAAAACCGGGACCATCACCAAGGGTAAGCCGGCGCTAACCGACACGGTACCGGCCAACGGTTTTGAGGCGGCAGTACTGTTGCATTACGCCGCCAGCGCCGACCAGCTCAGCGAACATCCGCTGGCTCAGGCCATCGTGGAGGGCGCACGCAGTCAGGGTGCGGCGCTGGTCGAACCAACTGAGTTCGATGCCGTACCCGGTCATGGCGTGGAAACAGTCGTTGAAGGTCACACGGTGCTGGTGGGCAACGTCAAATTGATGCGTCGTCATAACATTGATGTCAGCACGATTGAGGCAGATGTGCAGCGCTTGCAAGGTGAAGGCAAGACGGCGATGTACGTGGCTGTGGACGGCCGTGCTGCCGGTGTGGTTGCCGTGGCTGATACCATCAAAGAAGACTCCATCCAGGCCATCCGGGTGATGCAGGCGATGGGGCTGGAAGTGATGATGCTCACTGGCGACAACGAGCGCACCGCTCAGGCCATTGCCCGCCAGGTGGGCATCCAGCGTGTGCTGGCCGATGTGCTGCCGGAAGATAAGGCACAAGAAGTCCACCTGCTCAAAGTGGGCGGTAAAAAGGTAGGCATGGTCGGCGACGGTATCAACGATGCCCCGGCGCTGGTGGAGGCCGACGTCGGCTTCGCCATTGGTACCGGCACGGACGTAGCTATTGAAGCCGCCGATATCACCTTGATGAGCGGCAGCCTGAAGGGCGTGGCCTACGCCATCGAAATTTCACGGGCCACCATGCGTAACGCCAAACAAAGCCTGTTCGGCGCCTTCGCCTACAACTCGCTGGGCATCCCGGTGGCCGCCGGCATCCTCTACCCCTTCTTTGGATTGCTGCTCTCGCCTCTGCTCGCTGGCGCGGCCATGGCCGCCTCCAGCGTAACAGTAGTGACCAACGCCAACCGGCTCCGTTTCTTCAAGGCGAAGAGCTTCTCGGAAGCGGCCGAAACAGCGTAGAAAAAGTGACTGTCCTTCTTTTGGAAGGACAGTCACTCGAAAATCATCAACTTTACTTAAAACAAGGAGAAATACCATGACAACTCAAGACAGGCAAAGCGTCGCCACAATAACAGACCCACCCTTTATCACGTCGCTGTTGAACAGCACGCGATGGTCATGGCTCTGGTTAATCATCCGGCTTTACGTTGGCTACACCTGGCTGACCTCCGGCTGGTCTAAGATTACAAATCCGGCCTGGACACAAACCGGCGCAGCCTTGCAAGGTTTTTGGGAACGCGCCATTGTCATTCCCGAAGCACCCGCCCGCCCGGCGATTGTTTTCAACTGGTACCGGGGCTTTATTCAGGCCCTCCTCGAGGGCGGCCACTATACCTGGTTCGCCAAGCTGATAGTGGCTGGGGAGGTGTTGATTGGCATTGCCCTCATCCTGGGCGCATTTGTCGGGATTGCCGCTTTCTTGGGAGCTTTCATGAATTGGAACTTCATGATGGCCGGCTCAGCCAGCGCCAACCCGGTGTTATTCACCCTGTCTATCCTGCTAATACTGGCGTGGAAAACTGCTGGATGGTGGGGACTGGATCGCTGGCTTTTGCCCAAACTTGGCACACCCTGGCGGCCAGGCGTCGTGTTCGAGCCGACAGAGGCCAAAACGCCTGGCACATAGACGGTCTCCATTCAAGCGCCTGGCGCTTAATTCCAGAAGCGACAAGTCATAGCTGCAAGCGTCTGGCTGATAGAGTTAAAAATTTGCTAAGGAGTTTTTGTCATGACTGTTACACAAATTATTGTCAACACCGCCGGTATCGCTCTCATTGCCCTTATCGTCTGGTACTTCTGGTTGTACCGCCGGGAAGGGGTACTGGTAGCCGAAATCAGCGGCGTACAGGAAGCGCAAATCAAGGTGAAAGGTGGCTACGACCCGGATGTGATTGTCGTCAAACAAGGCAAGCCCGTCCGGCTGCATTTCACCCGGCAGGAATCGGCCATGTGCAGCGAGATGGTCATCTTCGACAAGATAGACCGGTCGGCCAAACTGCCGGAGGGGGAAACGGTGACAATTGAGTTCACCCCTCAACAACGGGGCGAGATTCCCTTCCAATGCCAGATGGGTATGCTGCGCGGTAAGGTGGTGGTGCAGTAAGCGTTAGATGAAGCGCCGGTCATTCTCGGATGACCCGCCCATGTAATTGGAGGCGATTATGTCTCAGGAAAGCGAACGATACATTCCGGCTTTGCGCTTCCGCTGGTTGACACCGCTCTATGATCCGGTGCTGCGTTGGGGCATGCGCGAGGCAGGCTTTAAGCGCTCCCTTGTCGAGCAAATGGCGCTTCGTCCGGGGATGCGTGTGCTTGACCTGGGCTGTGGTACGGGGACGTTGGCGATTATGTTGGAGCAGCTTCAGCCTGAAGTTGAAGTCACCGGTATTGATGGCGACCTGGAAGTATTGGCCATTGCTCAGGAAAAAGCGGCCAGGGCCGGCGTTTCCATTCAATGGGACTCAGGAATGGCTTATGATCTGCCCTATGCGGATGGCAGCTTTGACCGCGTCGTCAGCAGCCTGGTGATACATCATCTGACAATGCCCGATAAGCAGCGCACGTTTAGAGAGGTGCTGCGCGTGTTGCGCCCCGGTGGGGAGTTTCACATTCTGGATTTTGGCAAACCCCACAACCTGTACACACGCCTGGCAGCGGCCGTTATACGCCACTTTGAAGAAACGGCCGTGCAACTAGACGGCCGTTTACCTGAGATGCTTATACACAGCGGTTTCACAGAATTGGGTGAGGTTAGCCATTTCACAACTGTTTTTGGGCCGCTTACCTCGCTGAAAGCGATTAAGCCGGCAGGAGTAGGAAAATGAACACACAAGATAAAACCCAACAGACGCAGCGCCTGACGCTGCCGCTCTATAACCTCGGCTGCAGCAGTGGTGATGCCCTTACTGTGGAGCGCATCCTGGCCCGGCAGTCTGGGGTGATAGAAGTTTATGCCAACCCGGCCACAGAGGTGGCTTACATTACCTACGACCCGGCGCTGACGAACGAAGAACAGTTGACTGTAGTCATCAAACGCGCTGGCTTCGGACCAGGAGAAGGTAAAAAGTGAGGCAAACACCATGACACCCCAACCATCGCCTTCAGTCAGACAATTTTTTCGGTCGCGCACCGGCCTGGTGTTGCTGGCCTTCCTGGCTATCGTCGCATTCTTTTTAATTACGGAGCACACGGCCCATCTTTTTGGCGTCCTACCCTACGTGTTACTTGGGGCTGCACTTCTTCATGCACCGGGGCCATGGCGGCCACGCCGGTCATGGGGGTAGCCACGATGACACGGTTGAGAGAGAGGAATAATGAACGCTGATATACCAGCTTATGGATTGTGGTTCCTGGTGATTGTGAACACGGCCGTTTTCATCATCTTCGCCTTTAGTTTTGCCCGCCCGCGCAACGGCCGTGACTGGCGCTCTTTTGGCGCATTCTCCGCCTTCCTGGTAGCCCTGTTCACCGAGATGTACGGCTTCCCGCTGACCATCTACCTGCTCTCCGGCTGGTTGGGCAGCCGCTACCCCGGAATTAACTTGCTGGCGCACGACAGCGGTCATTTGTGGAGTACGCTCCTGGGTTGGCAGGGAGACCCACACCTCAGCCCGCTGCACCTGTTGAGTTACCTGTTCATTGGCGGTGGTTTTATGCTGCTCAGCGCCGCCTGGAACGTGCTTTACCAGGCGCAGCGAGAACACCAACTGGCTGCATCCGGCCCCTACGCTTACCTGCGCCACCCGCAATATGTAGCGTTTACCCTCATTCTGCTTGGTTTCTTGCTCCAGTGGCCGACCTTGCTCACGCTGCTCATGTTCCCGATTTTGGTTTTGATGTACGTACGGCTGGCGCGGCGCGAGGAACGTGAGGCGCTGGCGGAATTTGGCGAAGCTTACGCCGGCTATGCCGCCAGTGTGCCTGGCTTCTTTCCTCGCCGGCCACAGATCGTTGAGGAAGGTATCCCATGAAGAAAATCCTGGGTCTCATCGTGCTGTTTGTTCTTGCCGGCAGCGCCATCTGGCTGGTCCGGCAACGGGGTGCAGAGGAACGAGCCATACGACAATTCATGGATGAAGCGCAATCGGCTGCCCTCGTTGGTTTGAACCGCCGCAACCCAGACGCGCTGGATGTCTACTTTGCCACCGAAACAGAGGGCGCCCAGCCGGCTGGTCTGGCCGAAACGCAGCAGGCTTACAAAGATTTTGTCGCCCAAGTGCCCACCAACAGCACCGTGCAGTTTCACTCGTTTGCCATCACCGGGGTTGAAATACATGAAGATGGCGGCCCGGCGCGGATGAGTTACCGGCTCCATTTCAGCGTGGTGCGTGGTAGCACGGCCGTTTTCAGCGCCCAAGCCACCCAAAACCTGGCCCTGCTCAAAACACCACGTGGCTGGCGCATTTCCGGTGGCGACAACGCCCAATTGCAAGATGTGGTTGGCATATGGCCGCCAAGATAAACCTGTTTGAACGAAAACGTAGTCTGAATCAGGCCATTTGGCGCATAAACAAACCCGCCTGATGACGCTGTACCACTCCCGTCTTCTTTGTTACGCTTTTCGTACGTCCGGCGCCCTTGCCGGCCTGACCATAATAGATTGAATGGCTGGATTTAACCGGCCGCTTACTTTGGAGGATTTTCACATGTTAACCAATCAACGTCGCCGTATGGCTTTACTTCTGGGGTTGATGGCCCTGTTGCTTGCCCTGGCTGCCTGTCGCGGCAACCAGCCTGCGACAGGCACAGAGATGGACACCGAGCTACCCGCATCACCGGCGCAAACAGCCGGTGCAGACGAGGCGCAAACGGCTGCGCCGGCCGACCTGACACAAAGCGCAGAGGCCGGCGCGGTCACGGTTAAAGTGACCCCGCTCAATCTGCACGAGCCGCAGGCAGCCAGCCTCGGCTTTCAAATCGTCATGGACACCCATTCCGTAGACCTGGACGTAGACCTGGCGCAAACGGCCGTGCTGCGCATTGATGATCAGGAAATCGCCGCCAACGCCTGGCCGGCGTCGGCCGGCGGCGGACACCACGTCGAAGGCACCCTCTCATTTCCGGCCGTTGATGATTCAGGACGGCGCTGGCTGGATGGGGCTACGGCCGTGACCCTGGTCATCCGCGATCTGGCCGGGATCGCCGAACGTGCTTTCTCCTGGGACATGGCCACAATAACAAGCGCGGCCGCCATGCCCGTGCGCGGCACAACCATGGCCGGCCAGGATACGATGGGCCAGATGGAGATAATGCAGGACACGATGGCCCAAATGGACGATATGCCCATGGCCCAACGCCAGGAGATGATGGCCCAGATGATGGCCATGATGCAAGGCATGATGGGGCAGATGGCTGATATGCCTATGGCCGAACATCACGAGATGATGTCTCAGATGATGGGCATGATGCAAGGTATGATGGGCATGATGGCCGACATGCCTTTAGACCAGCGTCAAGAAATGATGTCCCAGATGATGGCTATGATGCAAGGCATGATGGGCATGATGCCGGAGACAATAGAGAACATGGATTCTAACATGTCGTCCGGCATGGATCACGACATGATGGCCATGCCCGGCATGGACGATGACCACATGGCGCCTATCCCCTCGGCCGGCGTGCCGGAAGCAACGGAAGCCACCGGCGGGCAGCCGTTGGCCTTTCGCCAGGAAGACGGGGTCAAGATTTTTGAACTGGTCGCCAGCCCCGTGCGCTGGACTATCCTGGACGATGGCGGTGAGGAAGTGGTTGTCACTGCCTGGGCTTACAATGGTACGGTACCCGGTCCCATGATCCGGGTCACGGAAGGGGACGCTGTGCGCATCATCTTGCAGAACGATCTGCCCGAGCCGACCAGCATCCATTGGCACGGCATTCCCCTGCCCAACGCTATGGACGGTGTGCCGCCGTTTACGCAAGCGGCCATCGAACCAGGCGACAGCTTCGTCTATGAGTTTATCGTACCGCCGGCCGGCAGCTTCATGTACCACTCCCACGTAGATACCGATAAGCAAATCATGGCTGGTCTTTACGCGCCCTTTATTGTCGATCCTATAGAACCGGAGCTTGATCCGCCGGATGTGGACGTGATGTGGATGTTGTCGGAGTGGCGGGTAGGTCCCGATGGCGAGACCTACGCCGCGATGCCTATGGCCGGGGCCGAGCCAAATTACTTCACCATTAACGGCAAGGCTTTCCCCAATACCGAACCAATTGTGGTGAAACAAGGTGAGCGGGTACGCATCCGGCTGGCCGGCATCGGCCAGTTTACCCACCCTATGCACCTGCACGGCATCAACTTCCGCATCGTCGCTTATGATGGCGTGCCTTTACCGCCGGAACAGCAGATAGTGCGTAACACCGTCCCGGTTAATCCGGGCGAGTTGATTGATATTGAGTTTATTGCTGACAACCCCGGCGTCTGGGTTTTCCACTGCCACGTTTTGCACCACGTCACCAATGACAACGTGGAACCGGGCGGGCTGATCGGTGTCATTCAGGTTGAGGAGTAAATTGAGAGAAAGGGTATTGACATGGACGAGAATTGTCACGTTGAACCGTTACACAAAAAGGTAACTTCGGCAGAATATCAGAAAACGCGCCTGGCGCTGCTGGCCGTGACGGGCATGGGCTGTCCTAACTGCGCCGCCCGCGTTCGCAATAGTTTGATTGCGCTTCACGGCGTTACCAACGCCCTGGTGGATCATATCACTGGTAATGCCCAAGTTACGTTTAACCCCGACCTGATCGCTTTTCCAGCGCTAATAGAGGCTGTATCCCAGGCCGGGAACAATGAGCGGCACACCTACCGGGCTATGACGATGAATATAGGCTGGTAAATCGGCTTCCGTTGTAGCTGGTCATGCGGACCTATCAACCGCCCAGATGAGTACACCTTGGTGGGCGATTATTTGCGTTAGCATTTTTCTTCTCGCTCGGCTTTGCCACCTGGTTGATATGGCACATCTGGCGTTCCGGGCGATAGTTATTATCAATCAAAAAGGAAGGTTTACCATGTTAAAAGATCCTGTATGCGGCAAGCGCATGAACCGCAACAAGGCGCATATTGTCATTGAGTACGAAGGCGTCGCCTATTTTCTGTGCTGCCCCCAGTGCCAGTCAGAGTTTGAACGCAAACCCCAGGCCTATGCCCAACCAGAGCTGGGGGAAAAGGTCAAAAAAGGCAAGCGCCGGCCGCACCGGCAGCCCCAATACTGAGTTACGCATAGGCCAAATGGCGTTGCCGCCGACCGGCCTGTGTACTATGCCAAAGTTTTATTGTGAGGGAAAGTATCCCCCAGAAAGGAAATAAATCATGACTGTTAAGAAAATTCGCGTGGCCGTTAACGGTTACGGCATCATCGGCAAACGGGTGGCCGATGCGGTGAAATTACAACCTGATATGGAACTGGTAGGCGTGGCCGATGTGGTCAGCGACTATCGCGTGCAGGCAGCGGCCGTGCTGAGCTTACCCATCTACGCTTCTCTGCCGGATAGGGTAGAGGGGATGGAAGCGGCCGGCATTCCGGTAGCAGGTACGTTGAGCGACTTACTGGCCCAAGTGGATGTGGTGGTGGACTGCACACCCAAAGGCATTGGCGCTAAAAATCTGGAACGGTATCGAGAGGTAGGCATCAAGGCCATCTACCAGGGCGGCGAAAAGCACAGCCTGACAGGGCATTCTTTCGTGGCTCAGGCTAACTATGAAACGGCCTTAGGCCGGGACACCACCCGCGTCGTCTCTTGCAACACGACCAGCACCGTGCGCACGCTGCTGGCGCTACGGGAAGCCGGATTGCTGAAAAAAGCACGCGGTGTGCTCATGCGCCGGGCCACCGACCCTTGGGAATCGGATCACAGCGGCATTATGAACACCATTGTTCCCGAACCGCATATTCCCAGCCACCAGGGGCCAGACGCCCAAACGGTTGTGCCTGATCTGGATGTGGTCACGATAGCCGCCAAAGCCTCTCATACACAGACTCACAACCATTACTGGATTGTGGAAATGACGCGAGAGGCCAGCCGGGAAGAGGTAATAGATGCTTTTCGGGCCGCACCGCGTATTGCCTTTATCCGCATGGCGGATGGCATCGTGGCCCTCAACAGCACTATCGAACTGATGAAGGATCTCGGACGGCCGCGTGGCGACATGTGGGAGGTGGCGCTGTGGGAAGATGTGCTTACGGTGAATGGCAGCGAGCTGTACTACACCTACCAGGTCTACAACGAGGCCATCGTCGTGCCGGAAACCGTAGATGCTATTCGCGCCCTGTCCGGGACAGTGACTGACGGCCGTGAATCTATCCGTATGACGGATGAAGCAATGGGTATACGGCGGGACTTTCTGGTTCGTTAAGATTGACGCAATGGAGGACAACAGCCTGCACTAAGCGCGGACGCTGCCTTTGTCCTCTGGCCCTCTCTACTGTATCGGAGGAAGTTGAACCGCGAAGACAGACGAGATCAGGTTCGGGAGGATGTATGGACACGGAAAAACGAGAACAGATGAAGGTGAAAGACCCGGTTTGCGGCATGGAGATTGAGCTGGCGCAGGCGGCCGGCCAGATAGAGGTTGCCGGACAGACACATTATTTCTGCTCATCAGGCTGCCAGCAAGCGTTCAGCACAGCGCCGGGTAGATACAGTGGTTCTGCGAAGGAAGACATTCGTGAGACGGCGTCGCTTCGCAATCTTGCCCCTCTCGTCTTCCGACTTATTCGTATTATCCGGGTTGCCTGGCGTGAGTTTTGGACCTTGCGCCGGTTTATAAGGCTTCCTCCTGAAGAACGGGCAGCCCGACAGAACATTCCCCAGCGCTTTGTAGAGGCGCTCCTGGACCTGGGGCCTACCTTCATCAAATTGGGCCAGATTTTGAGTACGCGCCCTGACTTGCTGCCCAGGGAATACACCGTGGCCTTAGGGATTCTCCACGAACGGGTGCCGCCTTTCGCTTATGTAGACGTTGAGACCACACTCCAGCAGGCTTTCGGTAAGGATCTTCAGCAGGTCTTTCACTCCTTTGCGGCAGAGCCGGTAGCCGCAGCGTCCCTGGCACAAGTGCATTTTGCCGTACTTCCCGACGGCGCGGAAGTTGCCGTGAAGGTGCAGCGGCCCCAAATTCGTCAGATCATCAATCAGGACATGATAGTTCTCTCCTGGATCATAGGCCTGTTGCGGTGGTCGGTTCCTCGGAGAGTAAAGCGGCTTAATCTGGTGGAAGGACTTAACGAATTCAGGCGCTATACGCTGCACGAGCTAGACTTTTCCCTGGAAGCGGCCACTTTAGAGCGGTTCCGGGCAAACTTTCACAACTGGGAGGATGTGGTTTTCCCGACCGTTTTCTGGGATTATACGTCGCCGAAAGTGCTTACCATGTTACGCGTTTCTGGTTTGCGCCTGAGTGAAGTCATGGAGGCGCTTTCGCCTGAGAAACAGAAACGGCTCAACCGACGCATCATGGAACTGGAGATGAAGATGTTCATCGCGGATGGTTTCTTTCACGCCGATTTGCATCCCGGCAACATTTTCTTCGGGCAAGACGGTAAAATCGTTATTCTGGATGTGGGTATGGTCGGTGCGTTGACCGACAGCCAGCGGGATCGCTTCATGTTGTACATGCTGGCGGTGTCCCAGCAACAGACACGGCGAGCCTTTCATCACCTGGTAAAACAGACCCAGGTGTTGCCCGGATCTGACGAAGAAGGCTTTTACCGAAAATTCAAAGAACTGGCCGATGCGTTTTATGCGGCCACCCTTTCTCAGGTAAGTCTGGCACAGGTCTATCTGGGGATCATTTTGCATGGTTCTCGATTTGGGTTCATCTTCCCCAGCGACTTGCTGCTCCATGCCAAGGCGATTACCACGGCCGAAGCGCTGGCTTTCACCCTGGTGCCTGACCTCAATTTTGCAGAAGCGATCAAGCCGATTATCGCCCGTGAACTTTGCCAGCGTGCTTTGGACGGCCGTCGCCTACAGCGGCGGGCTGAGCAAATCCTACCCGAATTAATTTTGATTGGAGAGATACCATCAGTCGAAGCTCAGGACAATTATGGTGATGACATATCCACCCACTTCTTGTGGAGTACGGCAGCCAAAGCGCTGTCTACCAGACTGAACGAGTTTGAACAAGGTGCGGGCCTGATGAAGGCCGTTGCCAACCCCTATGCCTGGCAGGTTCTGACGGATCATTACCCGGACGCGCAAGTGAAGGAAATCCTGGGGCGCACCTGGATGCGTTATCTCGATTTGGAGCCGTCCATCCCCCACCAGAAAACGTTGGGGGCACGCTTCACTGTGCATGCCGCCGCCGCCATTATTGCCCTGTACGAAGGGCTGATGGCCATCGGCCAGACCAAAGACGGCGCGACCGATCTAATCTACCAGATCGCCTGGGAGGTCTATACCGTGATGGGCGATTTACCCTGGTTTGTTAGCGGCACATTCACCCAGGATGGCTTGAAGCGGCTCAAGCTGGCGACAGATGCCTTTCGCTCTTTCCCTTTTGGCTCGCCAGCTTACCTGTGGCAGGATGTGGATGCGGGGGAAGGGGTGGTTGCCTTTGACTGCCTGCGCTGCCCGGTGGCTGAATATTTCGCTTCGCACAATCTGTCGGAACTGTGTGTGAAGACCTTTTGCAACCTGGATTTCCCACTGGCTGAGCAATGGGGTGCAAAGTTGGAACGCACAGGCACACTCGCCAGCGGCGCGCCCCGGTGTGATTTTCGCTGGCGGTACAGACAAGCGCCTGAACCAGCCGACAGCCTGATTGCGCTGGACGGGATAGCTGTTCTGTTAAGGAAGGGAGTTAAAACGATGATTGATGAAAAAGAAACAACCCGTACCTGAAAACCACCCCACTCAGTTCCCAAGGCAAAATCTCGACAGATTGCTCCACCAATTCGCCAGGCGTTTCCGCCCAAACGCGGCAGGTTCCGGCTGGCAAATCGCTGATGACAAAGTTTTCTACCAAAATGTCATCGGGTACACGGATACGGATCATCCTGGCGCACTTCAAAGTGCAAATGAAGACCCAGTGCCACGCCGCTGCTGCCCAGCATACCGACCACATCTCCTGAGTTAACCGATCCCTTGTTTATTCTGGTTTCGGCTTGAGGCGCATCGAGTAGATAGCCAGGCCTATGACCACCAAAATCAGCAGCCCGGTCAGATACGGACTCCAGGCCAAAGAGATGTAACGATTAATATTGAGGGCCAGGAACAGGGGATCAAGGATTGTGCCTGTTAGCGCGGCCGAACCACCCATTGAACCAACCAGAACAGTGTTGATAGAGCCAATGGAAACTAAGATGGTGCTCCATGCACTTAAAATAGGGGAGTCCCAGAGCGCTGGCCCGACGCGCCAACGCAAAAAGAGGAACAACCCCCATGAGCCTAACAAGGCCATTGTCACCAGGATTTTATTTTGCGCCAGAACGGTGGTGGTTATGGCTTCACGAGTCCAGGTGCCAAAAAAGCCGGTCAGTCCACTGAAGATTGCTAAACCCAGGCCAACGGCCGCAGCTACATAGGCTATCTGATCAGCGCCGCTTGCCAGGCTGCTCCATCGTTTACCGGCTAATAAGCGCACGGTCACAGCCGCAGCCGCCAGGGCTAAAATACCGACATTGGTGCCGCCAAGAAGAACATGCAGAATAGTTCCCATTTGCTTATACCTCCTTATATTTTGAAAGATTTAGGGCCACAATAGTGCCACCAAACAAAAAGACAAAACCACCTATTAATGTTAACCACCAATTCAACGACAAACGGCCTTCGCGCAACTCATGATATTGGGCCGCCTGAGCCATCTTAAAGACAGCTGCGCTGTCCTCCCCATGGCAATCACGACAACTGCGAGAGTCTGCCCGCATCTCTGGTGCCCCCGGATGGGCATCGCTGGTCAACCACTCCCACGTAATCTGGCCTGGATAATACATCGGAAGGGTAGTCCAGGGGATAGAATTCCAATCAGGCGTGGAACCGTTGAAACGCACAGCACTTATTGCTGCCGGGGTACCAATACCAACTTTCTGTAGGTGGGAAATGTAATGCCAGCGGCTTCCAGTGGCATTCTTGTGGATGGCGAAGCCAACGTTATAGGTTCGTCCCTCGACCAGGGCGTGATCGGTCGTGGGGAAACCGGTGTCCATCGCCCGGCGTAGTTCTAGCCGCCAGACACCATCGGCCCAACGGCCGTCGGCGGTGATAGAAGCCTGGCTGCCCTCAGGCTGTTGCAAGAAGCGGCGGGGAATGACATCGCCATTCTGCCAATTATGGTCTGGATCAAAAGGCACAGTGTTGTCTGTGGACAGATAATAGACATCATCTTGCGTATACTCAAAATTAATAAGGCGATCCCAGTTCAGGGCGGTGAAACCTACTTGGGCCGGGTCGAACATGAATCGGGGTTGGCCGACATCGGCATCCCAATTCGTGGCGTAGGCGGCTTTCGTGCCGTCGTTATTGCGAAATTCAAGCACATATTGATCATCGGCGTAGCCAACCGGACCGCCCCGATGCGCCCGCCAGTGCCAGAAATCCAGAAAGACGCCGGCCTCGCGCAGCGCTTCTAACTCTTCAGGTGATTTGATGTCATCCCAGGGAGCATCCCACCATTCGGCGCCAGTGCGCGAATCAGCCAGATATTTACGCAGGTCTGTTCGTCCCAGGGTTTCACCCAGCAACGGGTGGGCCGCGATTGTCGCTTCATCCAGTTCATCGTTCAGGAATCGCATCTGATCGTGGCAGGCAGCGTAACAACCCTGGGTGGCAAAGCCTTGCACCGTACCTGGATCAACCAGAAAAGTGAGCCGATCTTCGTAGAGGCCAAATTCCTGGCTGCCTACCGGACTGGCTCCGTGCCGCACCCAATCCCCATCCTGGTAAACCACGACATCATGATAAAAATGAGCTCTGTCGACCGGCCATTCAAACAACCAGAAAATATCCTGGCCGTTGTACGCGACTTTTATTTTCAATTCGGTCGTCAGCTCGTCAGGAACCCTGACGAGCGAATCGTCACTCTCCTGTGCCCTAACCGGTGTGATGCTAAATATCATTACCAGCAGGCCGAAAAACAACATTAAGACAACAGTACGTTTTCGCAGCATTTCTCTTCTCCTCCTACTAGAGTGTATAAAATATTCGATAGCGTTTCCAAATGGATTAGTGGTGGAGTAGTGATGGATCAGGCTAATTATCCATGATAAACATCAATTACAAAACTCTTTTCTTATCTTAGCTCATAGCACCCCACAAAGTCCAGTATGATATTTTGTACAAACTCGGTATTCTTCTGTTTCATAAAAAACCTCCCAAGTACAAAGAAAAGTAGAAGCGAGCGGCTGGAACGTACTATAAACGAGCGCGGACTTCATCGGCCACATCATTCACCGACGGATTAACGGCCGTCGGTGACATGTGGGCCGTGATCAGAAAGCTGGGCATCAAACCAGGCATGAATAGCGGCTATCAATTCAGGTGTCACCGCTTTATAATCGATTTGAGCGCCGTCCGCCAAGGGCGTATAGCCGACTTCTATTTGTCTATAGTCAGCGCGAAGCACTGCCAAACCGGGCATATCGTCCCCGTGAATCTGAGCCGGATCCTCAAAGTCCCCTTGTTGGAACCGTAAGACCTCTTCTTGTAGGTGTGTCTGAATCAGCGCGATTTGCTCCCTATCGCCATCATCTGAGAGTACCTGTTGCAAACCACCATACACTGTTTTTTCAAATAGATGGTAGTGCGCTCCAGATCGAAGGGCATCACTTCAGCGCCGCGTTCGGCAACTTCTTCCTGCCGGGCATTGACATCTTGACCCACGCTGGTCTGATGATTCATATCGGCCGTATGGGCCATTCCTTCCTGATGAACCAGCGACTCAGATGAGGCTGGGCGTTGGCGTAAACCAGGTAAATATAGAATACCTATAACGACCAGGGTCGTGACAACTACCGTACTGGTGATTAGCAATAATAAGGATCTTTTCCGATTCATTAACACCTCACAGGTTAACGGCAAAATTGGAGACGGGCGGGAATGCCGGTCTCCAATCATTTTTATCTCTGCCTGCCAGATATGACCAGCGCCATTTGGCTTATTGTACCGTCAGTGCTCCGTTCTCTTTAACCACGCTCTTCATCGGCCATTTCGATGAAGTCGCCATGCCAATGGTGGAGGAAAACCTGACCGCTGTAGGCGTTGACGCTTAACATACCAATCGTTTCGCCATTTTCCAGGACGTGGAGGGTATAGTAGCCGGGGAAATCGTCGGCCGTGTCATCGGCTGTTTTGCCGGGCAAATAGGCGTCCAGGTACTCCTGAGCGCGGGCAACAGCTTCCTCGGCGGTGATATTAATTTCCGCATCCGGGGCGTAGCCGAAACTGCCCATCATATTGCCGCCCATCATACCGGAACCATATTGGCTGTTCATCATGCCACCCATCATTCCACCGAAATTGCCGCCGCTCATCATGCTTTGCATGACCATGCCATATTCGGTGTTCCACATCATGTTGGGGCCGGGTTCGGGAAAAACGTTTTGGGTAACAGGGTCAACCAGCACTTCGAATGCACCCGTTCCACTGGTTTCGTCCATGATTTGGGCATAGGCGTGGTTGTCGAAGATCATGATTTCGCCCAGGCTTAAATTATCGTTGTCGAGGGTGGCCAGGTAGTTGGTAACGGCCGTTTCCGCTTCCGCGATGGATAACGGATCCGCGTCGATCAAGCCGCCATAGTTGCCCATCATACCTGAGCCATACTGGCCGCCCATCATGCCGCCGCTCATCATCATGCCCATCATGTCACCATATTGGCCGTCACCCATCATACTGGGGCCAAATTGACCATTGCCCATCATGTTGGCGTTAGCCTGGCCGTTCCAATTGCCCATCATCCAACCCTGCTGATTTGTCTGGGCGTTGACCTGGCTGAAGAAAAAACCGCCGGCGAAGAGGCCGATACCGGCCAGAATAGCTACGATTACAACTAATTTTTTGTTCATTGTTTATTGTCTCCTTATTTTTCAAGAAATTGATTTCAAAAATACACGCAGGTCTATGCCTGTTCCAAATCGTGGCGAATGGTTTCAAACTCTTCTTTGGACAATTCACCGCGCGCATACCGGTTTTTCAATATTGCCAGCGGATCATCTTTCAATTCGGTTCTACCTTCAGCGGATGTACTTGTACTTATCCTGGGAAAAATCGCCGCCAAAAGCCAGATACCGCCGCCAATAATGATTACCCAGAAAATAATCATCCAGATCGCGCTGCCAAATCCCATTCCAAATCCTGTCATCATAATGATTTTCTCCTGATTGTCTTCAATTCAACGGACAATCTGTGCTGCCTGCGTTGTTTAACTTCAATGTTGTTAGCTTACGCCAGCTTTGTGACGGAGTTTCAACAAAAGTGTGACGATTTTGTGTCAAAAACTTCTTCATACCTGGTCTTGGCTGCCAAACAAAAACAGGGCTGCGACCAGCCCTGTTTATCGTACACTACTTGTCGGAGGAGACCCGCCTAGGTTTCAATGTCGCGGCGCATGGCCTCATATTTAGCTTTGTCAATCTCGCCCTGGGCGTAGCGACGTTTCAAAATATCCAGCGCGGTTTCCCCAGAGGGCGACTTTGTGGTCTTGTTCTGATTCGCGCCAGCCAGGGCGCGAATGGTAAAGATGACCAGGGCAATCAGTCCGCCCCAGAAGAGGAGCATGACCAATCCGCCAACCAGCCAGCCGCCCCAGCCGTAATTCATCATATGTTGTGGCCAAAACATTTCTAATAACTCCTTTTGGCAATTGTGCCTAACTGGTTAAGTCGTGACGCAGTTGCTCGTATGCTTCTTTATCAATCTCGCCGCGGGCGTACCGTTCCTGGGCAATATCCAGGGGCGACTTACTGTTATTAGACGGCGGTGAAATCAAGTTGTTGCGGCTTTGCCCACGGCCGTTCAGCAGGTAGACAAACCCTACAACAAGCAGGATAGTAAAAATCAAGCCCAATCCCATAAACATCGCTGTCATCTCCTTATGCATGGCAGACGCCGGAGCCATCCACTTTGTTTTTATTTTGTTGGCCAAATGGAAACGGCCGTTTCTCAACAATCTCCATCGTAACGGGTAAGCTTAAAGAAGCTGCAACAAAAGTATGACGATTTTGTAACAATTAGGGGAATGTTCAGGCGGGCTGTGTACTTCTCGAATTTCGCGTCGGCCATCATACTGGGCTTGAGTGTCAGATCGGGGTTATCCAGGCTGATAACGACGGTGTGCACCAGGCGCGTACTCGATCCCCCCTCGTCTTGGGTTTCCTTCCTAATCGTTTTTGAGCTATATGTCGCCTTCTTTACCTGTTTATCAAAATACAATGACCTGGCTGGCTGCCAGCGTCCAGTCACCAAGTAAGTCCATACTTCCGGCCAGTACGCCTACGATTTTGTCTTCAGGCTCGATCCCGCGAGCCTCGCTGCAAGAGCCTCAAGTAGCTACTTCGCCGCGCTGGGCCAGGGCACGCACCATCCGCTCGACGTTATAATAACCTTCGGGTGTTTTTTGGCCCTTGCGGGCACAAAACACACCGTCTGCCGTCAGGAACACGCGAATCTTCACCCCGGAACGCTTCATCAGGTTTAAGGCCAGGCGCATTGCGTTAAACGGCCGTTCGTCTCCATAAGGCGCGTCATTGATGATGAAAAGAATAGTTTGTGATGTTGTGTTTTCCATAATTTCTCCCTGTATTTGTTTATCCAAAAAGAATTTTGTCTCCAATCTTGTGAAAGCGACCCGGCTGATGGGCGAACCAGCGCCAGAGCCAATACTTTTCAATCAGCACTTTGCCCCAATGCCAGCGGCGGACCGGCGGATGTAACGTGACGGCAGGAGCCTGGGGATCATAGAAATTACCCTCGCCGTAACCGGCGCGGCCGTCACCCAATTCGATGAAACAGCCGCCAAAACCGTCGAACGATTGCGGCGTTCCCTGTCCTATGATTTCAACTGCCAGATTGTGCGCCACTACTTCAGCCTGCTTATGAGCGAAGACGCCGGCCTTGGGCAGCAGCAGCGGCTTATCCGACTGGAAACGGCCGGGTAGGGGAATCATAGTCACGTCACCCAGTGCGTACACACCGTCAAAGCGAGTAGCCAGTATACCGGCATCTACCGGAATCCAGCCGGCATCGTTTGCCAACCCGGAGTCACGCACCACTTGTGGGCTGCGGTGGGTCGGGATGGCGACGAGTAGGTCAAAAGGCACACACTCGCCGGTTTCTAGCACCAGTTCTTGGGCAGCCGCGTCTATTGACCTTGTGGAAGTCAGTGGGCGGAAAGGAATGTTGCGCTCGGCCATCAGCCCCTTCACAGCGTCGGCCATAGACGGTCCGGCTGTGCCCATTGGCATCTCTTCTGGGGTGATCATCTGCAAGTCGGTTTTCTCCCGCAGTCCCTGTTTCTTCAAATAGGTGTGAATCATCACGGCCGTTTCATAAGGCGCGGCCGGGCAACGATATGGCAGCCCGGTAACAGCGACCACGATTCGGCCCCCTTTGAATTCCCGCAGCACATCCCGCAGCCGGGTGGCGCCTTCCAATGTGTAGGGCGTGTGGGCTGCTTCGGCAAAACCAGGGGTCAATTCTGGGGCTGGCTGCGCTCCCATGGCCACCACCAGGTAGTCACCCGCGAATTCACCGGTTGATGTCTGCACTTTGCGCGTGTCCGGATCAATGGCCTGGATGTCTGCCTGGATAAATTCAATGCCCTGGCGGGCCAGTTGGCTCAATTCAGCCTGAATATGCGCCGGTTCGCGCCAGCCCAGCATCAGCCAGAGCAGCGAGGGGTTATGCAAGTGCTTTGGCTGCCGGTCAATGATCAGGATGCGATGTTCAGCCGGCAGATGGCGACGTAATTCATTGGCTGTCACCAATCCACCCACGCCACCACCCAAAATTAGAACTGTTTTACCACTCACACTTTCTCTCCTTACTGAATTTAGACGCTACCCCTTCATTCCCGATTACAGCCATAAAAGCTGCCGCCCTAATGCCCTCAGTTCTGTAACTTTGATGGCTCAAAACTAGCAGCGTAACCGGCCTGCTGCCATTCCAGCACCCCTTCTTCCAGACGGGCCACGTGACGGCCGTTTGCTGCCAGAATGTCCAGTGCGTCGTCGGCAATGACACAGTATGGTCCCCGGCAGTAGGCGACAATTGTCTTGTCATCCGGCAGTGAGGCCAACGTTTGCTGAAGCTTATCCAGAGGTAGCGAAAGCGCGCCGGGCAGATGGCCGTTCTCATACTCCACCATTGGGCGCACATCCAACAAAATGATTTCATCATTTTGCAGCCGCGTTCGTAATTCTTCAACGGAGACATTCTCAAACTCGTGGCGACGTTGGCGGTAAGCATCAAGGGCGCATTCTACTTCGGCCAACTGCTGCTGAGCTACGGTCCGCAGTTGCAACCATAAGCGGGCAACGGCTGGATCTGCCAGATAATAGCGGACATACAATCCTTCTTTCTCGCTTACCACCAGCCGGGCTTGTTTAAGGCGCTGCAAATGTTGGGAGGTGTTGGCGACGCTCATCTGTGCTTCTTGAGCCAGTTCCTCTACTGTACGCGGCGCCTGGGCCAGTAAATCCAGCAGTTCCAGGCGGTGGGGATTAGCCATTGCCGCCGCTATCTGGCTAAATAGCTCATACAAATGTTCTTTATGAGAGCGTTTTTCGCTGCTTGGGGAGTTCATCACATTCCTTTCCCGATAAATCGTATAAGTATTCAATAAATCTATTGAATACTATATCAAATTTTTAGCAATGTCAACGGCCGTTTCCTAACTAGTAGTTCAACCGACAAGTTTTGACGGGTTATGTTTTGTGAAAAATCCGTCAAAACAACATTGT
>JACSRF010000565.1 GCA_014879875.1 Anaerolinea sp. | reverse complement strand
TTTATCCGGCGTTGTTTTATAGCCCGATGATTGATCATCGGGCGGGCCGGGCAAACGCTCAACCCATTTACAACACACCCTTTGCCCAACTTGTGGTGAGCGCAGCCGAACTATCACGCGACACCGGTGGCGATCAAAAACGCCAGTGTCCAACTCCAAATCAAGGCAAACCTTCAGCAATTTGCCGGTGCAGAAAGACATTGCCCAAAAAGGCAGTGCGCAAATCAGAGTCACGGAAACGGGCGGCCTGCCTGTCTAACTCCGTGCGAGCGGCGGTTAAAGCGGCCAGGTCGCCCGTGATCAGGTAGCGCATCCAATACAGGCGCAGGTGGTAGCGGGCGATGTCGGTTGGTTCCAGGTAGGCGGCGGCTTCGTTGACGGCCGTTTCCACCACATCCATCTTCCCCACTGCCAGCTCCGCCTGCGCCAGCAGCAGCAGCACATCGGCATCATGCAGGCTGGCGTTCTGCCGCCACCAATCCACTGCCGGCTGTAACAGGGTCAGCGCCACCGCCGGTTCGTCCACCGCCAGATAATACTCCGCCAGCGTGCGCGCCCAGGCCAGATACGGCCGTCCGCGCGTTAATTTTTCCGTAGACAACCCGCCCAACAATTCCCCCGCTTCCTCCACCTCGCCAGCCGCTAACAAAACCCGCGCCAACCCCACGCGATGCCAGACGCCAAAATCAGAATCAGCCGGCAGGCCAACCGCTTCGCTGAGCGTCACCAGTTGGCGCAAGGCAGCGATGGCCTCATCATGCTGCCCCATATTGCTGCTGTAGAGGCCATAGTTATACAACACCGCCCCGTAAGCCCAGGGATCATTGAGCGTCTGGTACAGGTCGAGCAACGGCCGTAACTGCCCCCGCGCCTCCTCCCAATGCCCCAAATACGCATTCGCCTCGCCCAATTCGCGCAGAGCATCGGCAAAGGCGGGATGGGGCGGGCTGTCCGGGCGATACGGAGTCAGCGCCAATGCCTGTTCGGCGCTGGCGTGGGCGGCGGCGCACTGCCCTTCGGCCCGCTGGGCGAAGGCCAGGTTACAGAGCGATTGGTACAAAACGGCCGTATCCCCCACCTCCCGCGCCAGGTGGCAGGCCATTTGCAACTGCGCCAACCCTTCCCGCGAGCGCCCCATAGCGTCGGCCAAATGCCAGCCCAACGTCTGGCGAATACGCGCCTCGGCCAGGCGGTCACCCATCTGCCCGGCCAGGGCCAACGCCTGCCCGGCCGTTGCCTCCACCAGCGCGAAATCAGATTGCAGCACATAGAGGCTGATCTGCGCCTCCAATGCTTCCAACTGGGCCGCATCATCCTGGGTCACCTCGGCCAGGCGCAGCAGGTCAGCGGCGTCACTTTGCCATTCCGACAGTTGCACCAGGACACGGTGCAGCGCCAGCCGTTGACGCAGCAGCGTCAGACGCGCGGCGTCGGGTTCGGGCAGATGGGGCAGCAGGGTGAAGGCGCGATTGAGCTGCGCCAGGGCCACTTCGTAGGCGTACAGGTCATGCGCCTGGCGGGCGGCGCGTTGATAATGGGTCACGGCCGCTGCCCATTCAGCAGCCTGGGTGTAATGGTGGGCCATGGCGGCAGCGTTTTGCGGCTGAAAGAGAGCCAGCGCCTCCCCCGCGCGACGGTGCAGCAGCTTTTGCCGCCAGGGGGTCAGGGTGTGCAGCACGGCCGTTTGCAGCAAGGTATGGGGAAAAGAGATTGACGATTGGTGATTGGTAATTGAGGATTGACGCCTGGCAACTTGCAGCAGGTGGTGGGCGAGTAGTTCGTCAAGGGCGTCGGCCGTTTCTTGTTCCGCACGGGCGGCGGTGTGTTGCAGCAAGGTTTCATCCAGATGAGGAGCGAGTACGGCAGCGGCCTGCAAAAGCTGCTGCGCCACCGGGCTGAGGTGCGCCAGCCGTGCCAAAATCGCCTCGCGCACGCTGGCAGGCAGGGGCAAATCGGCCGGTGGCTGTATAAGCTGCTCCTTTTCCTGGAGTTCGCGCAAAATTTCCAGCACAAAAAAAGGGTTGCCGCCGGTCACGGCCTGAATGCGCGCCGCCAATTCTGTTGGCGACTCCAACAATGTTGGCGACTCCAACAACATTGGCGGCGCCAGGGCCATTGGCGTGGGAAGTTCCGCCAGCAGCTGCGTCACCGCCGGGGTGGACAAACCGGTCAGGGCCAGTTCGGCCAGCCGTCCACTGCGCGCCAATGTCTGGCGCAGAGCAGCTATCTCTGGCGTGATGGTGACGGCCGCAGCCAAAACAAGCAGCGGCATGTCGGCCCAGTTGGCAGCCAGAAAGCGCAGCCAGCTCAAGGTGGCGGCGTCGGCCCAATGCAAATCGTCCAGGCACAGCAGCAGCCTGCCGCCGGCGGCCAGGGCGCGGCAGGTTTGTGCCAGGGCGGCATAGAGGCGCTGCTGCGCCAGGACCGGGGCCGTGCCGATGGGATCGGGTAAATCGGGGAAGATGGCGCGCAAATCGGGCAGCAAGGGGAGCAGTTCGCTGCGCCAGGGGGTGGGCACGGCCGCCCACAGAGCCACATCGTCCAGAGTGGGGCGCAGGGCGTGGATGAGGGGGTGATAGGGCAGGGAACGGCCGTCGGCGGGGCTGTTACCACTGAGTATCGGCCCTGGTTGGCGCGCCATAAATTCGCGCAGCAGGCGAGATTTGCCCATGCCCGATTCGCCGGTGATGAGGATGACGCCGCCATGTTGGAAACGGCCGTCGGTGAAGCGGTCATAGGCAGTCTGCATCTGCGCCAGCGCCTCGTCGCGCCCGGTTAGTGGCAGGTCGAGCGAGGGCAGGACGGGCAAAGTGGAGGGCGTACCCATTGTCGGATGGTGTTGTAAGGCGGCGCGAGTTTCCGGCAGCGGGCTGACCCCCAGTTCTCGCTCCAGAACGAGGGCGCATTGTTCAAATTGGCGTAAGGCGGCGGTGCGGTCGCCTACGGCCGTATACAAAGCGATGAGGCGGCGGTGCATCGTTTCGTCCAGTTCGTCGGCGGCCAGGTATTGTTGGGCATAGTGGATGGCGGTGGGGTGATGGGCAACGGCCGTTTCCTGCTTCACCAGCCCGGCCAGTGTGTGCAAATACCGCTGGTGGAATTGGCGCGCTGTCTGCTCCTGCCACGCTTCGTATTCCGGGGCGTTGGGCAGGGCAAAATCAGCCATAAGGGGCGCAGTGTACAGAGCCGCCGCTTCCACCAGGCGTTCCGGCTGCGCGCTTAACCGCCAGAAAGCGTCGCTGTCGCCAACGCACAAGGCGGGGTTGAGAGCGGCCGTTTCTTCGGTAAGCAGCAGCAAGTCGGGGCGTGGCAGAGCGGCGCGCAGGTTGGAGAGCAGGCGCGTCAGATGGCGGCGGGCGACGGCGTCGGCTTCATCCGGCCAGAAGAGAAAAGCCAGGTGGGCGCGGGAGACGGGTTCCAACCGGGTCGCCAGGCGATAAAGCAGGGCGCGAGTCTGGCGGCGGGGTAAGGTATAAGGTTGCCGTTGCCATTGCAGCGAACATGAACCGAACAGTTTGATACGCATCGGCTATTGCCAGGCGGCAACTTCGTCCAGTTTTACTTTTTCCTCACCGGTCAGTTTGATAGCCGCTCCTTGAAAGGTGTCAGCCAGTTGCGTTATGTTGTTGGCGCCAATGATGGCGGAGGTAACGGCCGTATTTGCCAACAGCCAGGCGATAGCCACCTGGGGCACGGTTGCTGCGCGCGCCTGGGCAACAGCCTCCAGCGCATCAATGACAGCAAAACCGCGTTCATTCATATAGCGTGTCTGTATGCCACCGGTGCGCGCGGATGGCGGCAAGGGGGCATCACGCCGATATTTACCGGTGAGGAACCCGGCCGCCAAGGGGCTGTAAGGGATAACGCCAATGCCTTGATCCAGACAAAGCGGTTGTAACTCCCGTTCAAATTCGGCGCGATGCACCAGGTTATAATGCGGCTGCAAACTGTCAAAACGGGCCAAACCCAATACATCGCTGATCCAGAGTGATTTCATGAGCAGCCAGGCAGGGAAGTTGGAGCAGCCGATATAACGCACCATGCCGCTGCGCACCAGGTCGTTGAGCGCGATGAGGGTTTCTGCAAGCGGAGTTTCATCGTCCGGCCAATGCACCTGATAAAGGTCAATATAATCGGTTTGCAAACGGTCGAGGCTGGCGGCGACAGCATTGAGGATGTGCTGGCGCGATAGTCCCTGGTCGTTGGGTCCGGCGCCCATTTGCCCACGCACTTTGGTCGCCAGAATCAAGTCCGCGCGGCGCGCCTGCCTGCGCGTCAACCAGGTACCGATGATGGTTTCGCTGACGCCGCCCTCATTGCCCTCTGCCCAACGTGAATAGACATCGGCCGTATCAATGAAGTTGCAGCCGTGGTCAATGGCGGCGTCGAGGATGGCGTGGGATGTGGCCTCGTCGGCCGTCCAGCCAAACTGCATGGTTCCCAAACAAATCGTTGACGCTTTGAGACCGGTACGCCCTAAACGACGATATTCCATGGTGTCCTCCACTTGCTATAGATAAATGATTTTAGCAGAACTCTTTCCAAACCCTGTTTTTTTTGTTATACTATCTTAATTCAGATATGCGGGGTATTACAACAAAACTTTTGTAACGTGATTTGGCAAAGCACGTTACGGACTTGAGGAGAAGGGCAATGAAGGTTTCCTGTTTGCAAGAGAACTTGGCGAAAGGGTTGAGCATCGTCGGACGCGCTGTCAGTACCCGCTCAACATTGCCGGTATTGGGCAATGTGCTGTTGGCGACGGATAACGGCCGTCTCAAACTATCGGCCACCAACCTCGAAATTGTGATCACGTGCTGGGTTGGCGCAAAGGTCGAAGAAGAAGGGGCGATCACTGTGCCGGCGCGCACATTGAATGATCTGGTCAGCACGCTGCCCCAAGACCGCGTAGACCTGATCTTAAACGAGACGACACAAACATTGCACGTCTCCTGTTTGCGCACGCAGGCCAATATCAAAGGGATAGACGCGCAAGAGTTCCCCCTGGTACCTGAGCCTGATCGTGAGGACCGCATTCGGGTGGAAGCGGCCGTTTTCAAACAGATGATCAGCCAGGTTGCCTTTGCCGCGGCCGTAGACGATGCCCGCCCCACCCTGACCGGCGTCTCCACCTCGTTTACCGGCAGTGATCTGACCATGGCGGCGACAGATGGTTTTCGCCTCTCTGTACGCTCGGCGCACATTCCCAGTTTTGTTGAGAAAGCATTCACCGTCATCATCCCGGCGCGGGCGCTGCATGAAGTGGCGCGTGTCACCAGTGATGACGCCGAAGCGGTTTATATCTCATTGCCCGAAGGTCGTAACCAAATTATCTTTGACATGGACAGCGTGCTGCTGGTTTCACAGTTGATAGATGGCAGCTTTCCCGACTATACGCCGATCATCCCGAAAAAACGGCACACGCGCACGGTACTCAGCACGGCCGATTTTCGTAAGGCATGTAAAACGGCCGATATTTTTGCGCGCGAATCGAGCCACACGGCGCGCGTCTCTGTTGAACCCGGCGATGAAATCACCCCTTCTTTTGCCACCATTGCCGCCACCAGTACCGAAACCGGCAACAATGTGGCGCAAATTGACGCCAACGTGGATGGCGATCCCATAGAAATTGCCTTTAACGTCAAGTATATGACAGACGTACTGAACATCATTGATACGCCGCAAGTAGCCCTGGAAACGACCACGGCGATGGAGCCGGGGGTGATCAAACCGGTGGGCGACAATGACTTTGTGCATATCATCATGCCCATGCACTTTGGACGGTAAGTGTGAAACGTGAAGCGCCAGGTGCTTCACGTTTCACTTATCACCGGGGCAATACCAGCCCCATCATTTCCTTCATTTGATCAACTTTTGGCTTGGCAACGGCCGCCGCCTGCGCCGCGCCAAGCGCCAGCAAGCGATCCAACTCGGCCGGGTCGGCCATCAGCGCATGGTACCGCTCCTGAATGGGGCGCAGCATCTCAATGACAACGGCCGCCACACCTTTTTTCAAGTCACCATATCCCCGCGCATTAGCAAAATCAGCCAGTACCGCTTCCGTGTTCTTTTGCGTCACCGCTTTGTAAATGCCCAGCAAATTGTTCACGCCTGCCTTTTCCGGGTCATCGGAAAAGGCGATTTCGTTGCCGGAGTCGGTGACGGCGCGCTTAAAGGAGCGTTCGATCTCCTTCGGTTCATCCAGCAGGCGAATGGCATGGCCGCGCACATGCGCCAGGCTTTTAGACATCTTGTTGGTAGGGTCATCCAACCCCATCACCCGCGCGCCTACTTCGGGAATGACCGGTTCGGGAATGACAAAGAACTCTTCTTCGTACAGGCTGTTAAAACGCTGCGCGATGTCCCGCGCCAGTTCCACGTGCTGCTTTTGGTCTTCGCCAACGGGCACTTCATGCGCATCGTAGAAGATGATGTCCCCGGCCATCAACACCGGATAATCGAGCAGGCCGGTGAGCACGCTTTCCTGTTTGGCCGATTTATCTTTGAACTGCGTCATGCGTTGCAGCCAACCGAGCGGCGTGATGCAGTTAAGCAGCCAACATCCTTCGGCGTGAGCAGGCACGTGGCTCTGAATGAACAGAGTGCTTTTATCTGGGTCAATGCCACAGGCGAGGAGCATGGCTGCCAGCGAGCGCGTCTGAAAACGCAAATCATCTGGATTTTGCGGCACAGTCAGGCTGTGCAGGTCTACGATGCAGAAAAAGTTGACCTTCTCGTCTTGCCGCGCGACCCAATTTTTGACCGCGCCCAGGTAGTTGCCCAGGTGGATATTGCCGGTGGGCTGAATGCCACTAAAGACACGTTTTTTTTGTGGTTCCATATCGAACTCCTTCTTAACTTACCCCTTTACTTGTGGCAGGTCAGCCATCGCCTGGACAATGGCCTCTGCCGGGTACTCATAATCCTGTAGTTCCCCTTTCCGATAAGCGTCATAGGAAGCCATGTCAAAATGGCCGTGCCCAGACAGGTTGAAGATGATGACCTTTGCCTCGCCCGTTTCCTTGCATTTGAGCGCCTCGTCAATGGCTACGCGAATAGCATGTGTTGATTCTGGGGCGGGGATGATGCCTTCGGCGCGCATGAAGAGATCGCCCGCCGCGAAGGTCGCCAACTGCTGCACCGCGCGCGCTTCGACGTAACCATGCTCCACCAGGGCGCTAACCTGGGGCGACATGCCGTGATAGCGCAGCCCACCGGCATGGATGGCCGGGGGGACGAAGGAGTGGCCGAGGGTGTGCATTTTGACGACGGGGGCCATTTTGGCCGTGTCGCCGTAGTCGAAGGTGTACGTCCCTTTGGTCAGGCTGGGCGAAGCGGCCGGTTCGACGGCGATGATGCGCGTGGTTTTGCCGTGCCGCAGGTTTTCGCGGACGAAGGGAAAGGCAAAGCCGCCGAAATTGGAGCCGCCGCCGGTGCAGGCGATAACGATGTCTGGGTATTCATCGGCCATTTCCATTTGCTGCAGCGTCTCTTCGCCGATAACGGTCTGATGGGTGAGGACGTGGTTGAGCACGGACCCCAGGCTGTATTTTTTCGTTCCGCCAGAGGTAGCGGCCACTTCCACCGCTTCGGAGATGGCGATGCCGAGTGAGCCAGGAGAGTTGGGATCGGCGGCGAGGACAGAACGGCCGTACTGCGTGCGGTTCGTCGGGCTGGCAAACACCTCTGCGCCATAATTTTCGATCACCATACGGCGGTATGGCTTCTGCTGATAGCTCACTTTCACCATGTACACTTCCAGGTCCATCTGGAAAAAGTTGCAGGCCATCGCCAACGCCGACCCCCACTGCCCGGCCCCGGTTTCGGTGGTCAGCGCTTTGGTACCGGCTTCTTTGTTGTAGAAGGCCTGGGGAACAGCCGTATTCGGCTTATGCGATCCCACCGGGCTGGCCCCTTCGTATTTGTAGTAAATGTGCGCCGGGGTATCCAGCGCCTTCTCCAGGCGGCGCGCGCGGAACATCGGCGTTGGCCGCCACAGTTTGTAGATCTCGCGCACTGGTTCGGGGATCTCAATGTACGGTTCCGTGCTGATTTCCTGCATGATCAGGCTCATGGGAAACAACACGCTGAGGAAATCAGGCGTCACCGGTTCCAATGTCTGCGGATGCAGCACCGGTTCCGGGGGCACGGGCATATCGGCGTTGATGTTGTACCACGCTTTGGGCAGTTTGCTTTCGTCTAAGATGTATTTTGTACGGCCGTTCATGTTCCGCTCCTTCATATAAAATAAAAACGCTCTCATCCCGATGAGGGACGAGAGCGTCTGTTCACAACTCCCGCGGTGCCACCCTGCTTAAGCTGACTCGCAATAAAAAACGCGCCATGACAGCGCGTCGAAAAAAGCCAGCTTCACTTGATGTAGTCGGTTAGTTGAATAGTCTTGTAGTCGTTTAGTCACGTAACCCATAACCAACCAACAAACTGACAAACTAACGAACCACTCTGCCCTGATAACGGTGGCATTTCCGGTGCAGACTACTGCTATACTGGTTGTGGTCGGTCTTTGACCGTGCCACCTCTGAACCAGTATCGTTGCGCTCGTCTGCACAACTCCTCGGTCCATTCGCTAACTGCGCCGACATTGACCTTGCAGCTCTGGGGTCAACTCTCTAGGACTCGCTTTGTTAGTTACTCTTCCGATTCACAGTTTTTCAAAGGTTCAATTAGGCGGAAATGGTAACATTGCTTCTCTATGGTGTCAAGAATTTTGTCGTTTGGTTGCCATCAGGGCAAGGCAGGCAGAGACCAGGCATTGGGAATTGGCAGGAATAATGCCCGCCTGCCTTGCCCCTACTTTTTGTTTCGCGCCCAGGCGCCGACGCCAATGGCCAGGGCTAATGACAACAGGGCCAATGTCCCCCCCAGCCAACCGGGTGGGTTGACGCTAACGGCGTCTTCCGCGGCAAAGGCGATCTGCGGGAGGCAGCAGAGGATGAAGATGACGATTAACAGAGCTTGTTTTTTCATGGTCAGGCTTGTCTCCTTAATAAATGTAGGGCGATTTTCCCAAATCGCCCACCCCACCCGATTTGGACAAACACGCTTACGTACAGGGGGTTCTTGTGTGCGAATGGGGGTAGTTTACGGCCGTTTTCCCCGTCCGACAACCCGATTTATGAACGCCCTATTTTTGCTCAAATGCCTTCTCCACGTTATAGTATGAGCATACAAAGCACTGTAAGTTCTGTTTAGTGAAGAGACACCAACCAGGCTTATGTTTAAGTCTGGTTGGTTTTTTTTGCTTATTGGCAGCGCACGGTGAAGTTTTACATGAAGGAGAATGACACATGACAGAAAAAATGCACCGTATTGCGGATGATATGGTTGTGGGGATTGGGTACACGTTGCACCTGGATGATGGTGAGCTGGTTGACGCTTCAACAGACAGTGAGCCATTGCAATATTTGCATGGGTACGGCGAGATTATTCCAGGGTTAGAAAAGGCGCTGCATGGCCTGGGCGTTGGCGACAAGAAAGAAGTTGCCATTGAAGCGGAAGACGCCTATGGTGAGTACGATGAAGAAGCGTTCCAGCTTGTGCCCCTGGATGTTTTCCCAGAAGACCTGGAACTGGAAGAAGGCATGGAACTGCATATGCGCGACAGCGAGACGGGCCAGGTTTTGCAAGCCTTTGTCGCCGAAATCCAGGATGAAGCTGTGCTGCTCGATTTGAATCATCCATTGGCCGGCGAAAAGCTTTTCTTTAACGTTGAGGTTGTGTCTGTACGGCCGGCGACGGGGGAAGAACTGGATCACGGGCACGCGCATGATGGTGGAAACCATCACCATTAAATAGCGCTATCTCCGCCTCTTACCGCCTCTAACGTATCAGGGAGGGAAGGGAGAACGGCCGTTCTCCCTTCC
>JACSRF010000593.1 GCA_014879875.1 Anaerolinea sp. | reverse complement strand
AGCTTGTCGAAGGAATGACAATTCGCGGACTAATTTGTAAAGGACAACTTCCGCTTTTTGAACCATGCCCCGAAATTTTTAGCGACCCGCTTCGCGGGGAAATGTTGGGGGAGGACCCCCAAACCCCCCGCAGAAAAGCAGAAAAAGCAGAAGACAGTATTCCAGTAACCAGCATTTCAGAAAGCAGTGCTCGCGCAACGGAACCCGACATTGTCGAACCTATAGTTGGGCGCGTCCCAGTCGCGGTTGGCGCAGCGCAGGATGTCACGGAGGTCTAGCCACGAGCCGCCCCGCACCATACGAACATCTGTTCCATTTTCGTCATTACGGCCGTCACCAGAATCATAAGGATAAGCTACATACTTGCTGTGGCACCATTCCCACACATTCCCCGCCATATCCGCGCAACCATAGGGACTGTCGCCTTGCGGACTGAATTGGCCCACTGGGGTTGTCTGCCCGACGTTCCCGTTGAAATTACACAACTTCTCATCCGGTTTCGCCTTACCCCAAGGGAAGGTACGGCCGTCCGTCCCTCGCGCCCCTTTCTCCCATTCTGCCTCCGTCGGCAGCCGCACTTTCTCTCCAGTGGCCTCAGCCGCCCAGGCGCAAAAGGCCACCGCCTCATACCAACTGATGCTCACCACCGGCTGCTGCGCCCCGTTCCACTTGGTATCACCCCATAAACGCGGTTCTGTCCACTTTTCCTTCTGCCGCGCCTGCCACCCCTCGGCCATCCACCACTTTTGTTGGTCGTAGCCTCCGGCTTCGATAAACAGCTTGTACTGGGCATTCGTCACCGGGCAGCGCGCCAGCCAGAAGCCATCTACGTGAACGTCATGGATGGGTTTCTCACTATCATAATCGTTGCTGCCCATCTGGAACTTTCCACCCGGAACCCAACACCAGTCCATGCGCAGCGGCGCTGCCCCTTTGACAAGATGCGGAATGGTTATGCTGGTTGGTGGCGCAGCCAGCGCCGGACGCGGTTGGGGCGCCGGTTGGCGCGGCGGCGTCTTTTCCACTGGCCCACGCCCGGCGGCTGTCGGCGTTTTATCCGGCGCATTCGGTTTTGCCGTCGTTGGCCGGTCGCCTGGCGTTGGCGCGGGTTGGCCGCCCGGCGTCGGCTGCACGTCAAAAATACGCCCATCTTTGGCGCGCATGAACAGCACCGGCGTCCCCCACTCTAGCGAGCGGTCGTTGTCCAGGTTGATGGCTTTACGCGCTTCGGCCACGGCCGCATCCACCGGCAGCCCTTCCGCCAGGCTCTCGTAAAACCACTCCGCCAGCAGCAGCGCGGCCGTGTCGCTTATCTCATACTGCATCGCCAGCACCGCCGGAATGCCGCGCCGCACCAGCGTCGCCGCCGTGCTGGAAAACACATCCAGCTTGCCGCCTTGCGCTCCTTCACAGGCGTTCAGGACCACCAGGCGCAGCGGTCGGTGGTCGCCCAGCAGCCGGGCCAATTGAGCGGCCGTCAATGCCCGCGCCCGGCCCTGTTCATCCGCCAGCCACAAGACCCCCTCATCCCGCTGCGCATCGAAGCTGCCGTGCCCCACAAAATGGAAGATGTGAACCGGCGCCCGCTCCGCCTGCCGCAGTGCCCGCTGCAAGTCGCCGGCCGTTTGCCCGGTCAGCCAGGTTATCTCTATCTTCGCCCCACGCTGCTGCGCGGCCGTCAACGCCTGCGCCACCCGCTCCTTTTCCAATGCCACGTCCAATTCGGGCAAATCATACGGGCTGGCCACCATCCCCAAAATCCGCAGCGGGGGCTGAACCGCCAGCGGCGTCACCGGCTGCGCCAGTTCCAGATAACGTACCACAGGCGTGTCCCGTGACAGGCAAATATACTCGTCGCGCCGCGGCTCCAGCAGAAATTCCCAGGGGAGTTGGGCAAACTCCGGCGGTTGCAGGCGCAATTTCAGCCGCACGCCCTTATCTTGATGGTCGGCCTTCAACCGGCTTTCGTAAAACAGGCTGCGCACGTCGCCCTGAAAGACGGCCGCAAACAACCGCTGTCCAAACTGGCGCACCACCTGCTCTTCGGCCGACAGGGCGCGGCGGGTACGCGACCGTGAACGCAGCAGCGCATTTTCCAGCTTGAGCTGCAACCGTTCCAGCTCGCGGTCGTCAAACGGAAAGGGGATTGGCAGCGGCTGCTGTGTTTCCCCGGCCGGCGAAGCGACAACGATGACGTGATACTGGCCTGCCGTTGTCGTCTGTTCTATCTGTAGTTCAAAGTCGAGATACTCACGGCTCATCGTGGTTTTTCTTGTCCTTTGCTTGCTGCCGGAGGCGGGCTGTGCCCCGCCCCCGGCTGGCCGCTGCACCGACGTTCGGCGGTCGCCCGCTTACCAGAAGGTACAGCCACCCTGGTTATTTGGTTATCTTCGCCGAGTAACCCGGAACAGCGCATGCACTCCTTTCTGACACAGTGCATCTGTCTCCAGACGACACCGCCGGACATTGGGTAACGCCCCGGCGCCAGCCGCCGTCGCCGTCGCCGACCACTGCGGCATCTTGGCCGGTCTCCGGTGAGTGTTCGCGCAACGGAACCCGACATTGTTGTTCCTATTGTTGGGCGTGTTCCTGTTGCGGTTGGCGCAGCGCAGGTTGTTACGGTTGTTTTGCCACGAGCCGCCCCGCACCTGGCGCGCTGTCCCGACAGAGGGCGTACACAGCGCCCATGCTGCCTTATTCATTGCTTCCCCCACCCTTCTTCTGTTTTGCCAGCCAACCGCCTAATAGTCGGCCGATTTCATCTAACAATCGCGCGGCGTGTTCATACTGGCGTGGCTTCAATAAATCCATATCCCGGCATAGACGTACATTCAAGCGAATCTGCTCCAACAAAACATCAGCTTCCTGGAGGTTTTCCGCCACATTCACCCGTCGGCCGGCGGCTACCAGATGGTCATAAAAGCGCAATGACTTCTCTTGCAGCCGCTGCGCCATCAAAAAACGCTGCGATTTAGGGAATTGCAGCGTCAACGGCAAGAGCCAACGCAGCCAATCATAAGTGCGCACAAAAATGGGCGATTCACGGCGCGGCGTTTCAGCCATGGGCGACCTCTCTTCGCACCGGGGGTCGGAGTGGCACGCTGCCTAAGACGGCCTGACGCAGCCGCCAGGTGTCTCCATGAGCGGCATGCCCTACCCAGCTTTGCACCGATTGGTTCACCTTCTCCAACGGCAATTCCCCGGCCGCATAAGCGTCGGCCAAACGCTCCAGTTTGCGCCTAAAACGGGGCGCATTACCCGCGCGCAGCCGCCGATGGGTAGCAAAATGGCGGAAGCCAAGAAACTCGACGCCCAATCGAGTAGGGAAGATAACGCTTTTACGCGGATGGAGTTGCAGCCGTAGACCAGCCGAAAATTCGGCTATTGCCAGCTTCCATGCTTGAAGCTGCGCCTTGTCATCATGAAAGAGAAGGAAATCATCCACGTAACGCAGATACGCCTTGCATTTCAATTCCCGTTTGATGAACTGGTCCAGTTCGTTCAGCAGAACATTGGCCCAAAACTGGGAGGTCAGGTTGCCGATGGGCAAGCCGCGTGGTCGCAGCAGCGCCAGCAAACTACCCTGCCCATCGCCGGCGTTAAAGTCTTGGGCGAACCAATGGGGCGTGTACTCGCTGTCCAGAATGCCGGCGCCGCTGGCAATGATGCGCTCTGTGAGGTGCAGGGTTGATTCGTCACGCAGCGGGCGCGCCAGGATGTCACGCAAGATGGCATGGTCTACGCTGGGGAAGAATTGGGCAATGTCCCCTTGCAGCACGTACCGGTAGCCGCGCACAAATTGGGTACAGCGCTCCATTGCCCGGTGCGTGCCTTTGCCTACCTGGTTAGCATAGCTGTCATGGATGAACTGCCGCTCATAAATGGGACCGGTGACGTTGATGAGCGCGTGATGGACGACGCGGTCGCGGAAAGGGGCAGCGCTGATTTTGCGCCGCTTGGGGTCGGTGACGTAGAAGCTGGTGTAGCCACCCGGCCGCCACGTTTCTTCTTGCAATTCACGTTCCAGGCGCAGCAGTTCCCGTTCCAGGTTGTACTCAAAAGCGGCCACGCCCGCTTTGCCCCGTTTGCCCATGCGCGCCTTGTCGAAAGCCAGCAGCAAATTGGAGAATGTGACAATCTGTGGGTAGAGGTTACGGTAGGTCTTCATTATCCTTTACCACCCAGGCAACGCCATAGAGCATGGCATTTTGCAAAAATTTTCGCGACCCGCTTCGCGGGGAGATGTTGGGGGGACACCCCCCAAACCCCCCACAGAAAAGCAGAAAAAAAAGCAGAATACAGCAACCAGCATCTCAGAAAGCAGTGCTCGCGCAACGGAACCCGACATTGTAGTACCTAAAGTCGGGCGTGAGCCTGAAGCGGTTGGCGCAGCGCAGGATGAGACGGTCGTTCCGCCACGAGCCGCCCCGCACCACGCGGTATTTGCGACCAAAGTCCTGGTGCTGGGCCTGAGAACCGGGATAGGCATCATACCAGGCATCGCACCATTCCCAAACATTGCCCGCCATGTCTAGCAAACCATATGGGGATGCGCCAGAAGCATAAGCGCCTACAGGTGAGGTGAAAATGCCCGGCGTCTCTTTGGCATCGTTGATGGGATTCCACCAATCCCACCATTCGCCCACCTTGTTGAAGTCGCCGCCATGATGCCGCTCGGCGCTGTTGACCCGCTGCCAATCCCATTCGTTGCCCCAAGGAAAAATGCGCCCATCCGTCCCCCGCACCCCTTTCTCCCACTGCTCCTCCGTTGGCAGCGCCTTCCCTGCCCAACGCGCATAGGCCATGGCGCTGTGCCAATCCACCAAGACCACTGGATGGTGGCGTACGTCATCCGGCGGTTGACGCCGCTTTTCATCCCAGACATGAGGCAGTGCAAGGGGATGCGTCCCTTTGGGAACCGGGTGGTCGGGATTGGCGGCAATAAAGCGCGCATAGTCGGCATGGGTGACAGGCGTTACGTCCATGTAGTAATCCGATAGCGTCACCCGGCGCTGCGGGGTCTCGGCCAAAAGGAACTCGATCTTTTTCCAGTCTGTCAACTTCCTCGCTTCGGCCTCCGGTGTGCCCATCGTAAATGGACCCCCAGGAATCAGAGCCATCTCTTTTTGGTCTTTCAGCCACAGGATGCGCGACGGTAGTTCGTCAACCTCCTGTAACTGCTCCCAGGACTCTATCATGGGCAGGCCGCGGGCGTTCAACCGCCAGGGCAGCTTTGGGCGTGGTCGGCGGGTCACAACCGGCTCTTTCACCGGTTCGGCGACAAGCGGTTTGGCCGGTTTTTGCAGCGGCGGCGCGGCCGGCGCTGTCGTGAACTCAAACAACACCCCATCCGGCGCATGGGTGAAAAAGACCGGCGTCCCCCACTCCAATGACCCTTCCCGGTGCAGGGTAATGCTCTTGCGCGCATCGCTCACCGTCGTCTCAATGGGCAGCCCGTCGGCCAACGCCTCATAGAAGGTGCGGGCAAACTCAATGGCCGCCTCGTCGGTGATGGCGTACTGCATCGCCAGCACGCAGGGAATGCCACTGCGCACCAGGGAAGCGGCCGTGCTGGAGAAAACGTCTGTCCCGCTCTGCCCCCCTTCACAGGCGTTCAGCAGCGCCACGCGCAAGGTATCGTGGTCGCCCAACAGCCGCGCCAGGCTGGTGGCGCTCATGCGCTGCGCCTCCCCCTGCGCGTCGGCAAACATCAGGTAGCCTTCGTCGCGTTCCCGGTCAAACCCGCCGTGCCCGATGAAATGAAAGATGTGCCACGGCCCGCGACGCATGGTGGTCTGCAAATCACGCCAGCCCTGCCCCCCCAGCCAGATCAACTCCAGCAGCCCTTCGGCTTGCAGCCCGGCAACGGCCTGCTCAATCCGCTCTTTTTCTACAGCCACGTTGAGCGGTGGTAAATTCCGGGGATTGGCGACCATGCCCAACAGTCGCAGCGGCGGCGCGACGCGCAGCGGCGGCAGTGGGCGCGGCAGTTCCAGATAACGCAGCAAGGGCGTGCGCTGCGACAACGCCAGATAATGGTTGAAGCGCTGGTCGTAGAGAAATTCCCACGGCAGCGCGGCCAGCGTCGGGTCTTGAATGCGCAGCTTCAGGCGCAACCCTTTGCCCGCCTGCTGGCAGCGGTCATAGCTGACGTCATACCGCCGTCCGATTTCCCCGTGCATCAGGAAATCGAAAAGCGCTTTGCCAAATGAGAGGACCTCTTTTTCTTCCTGGCTCAGAACCAGGCGACGGCCGCTGCTGGATTCCAGCAAAGCGATCTTTAGTTTGGCTAAATGGAGTTGTAGCGCCAAAGTATCAAAGGGGAACTCAACGCTTTCCTGGGCTTCGCCCGCCGGCGACTGGAGCACGGCCACGCGATAGGCGCGTCCGCTAAGCGCTTCGATGCTGACGTCAAAATCTTCGTATTGCACTCGCATCCCTCCAGGTGTGCATGAGTTGGCAGACGGCCTGTCTTCGGGCAGCCTCTCTGCCAATGTGAACGATAACGAGAATTGTTCAGGGAAGGACTGCGCTGTCACCACAAGCTGGCAGATCACGCAACACCCCTTCGCGCATGATTATACTCCAATTTATGTCTCGTGAAACGTGATGCGTGATGCGTGATGCGTGAAACGTGAAACGTGACCGGAGGCGCATCACGTTTCACATAGAATCACGGGAAAGCCTGAAGAACCGAAATCCGAAAGGCCCGGCTGTATTTGTGCTAAAATACAGCCAATGTCTATTGACTGACAAATCTCATCTTCGCGGTGACGACAGCGAATTGAAGTAATAAACGAATGAAAGCTACCAGAGGAAAAATTCGCTGTTTACTCTAATTCGTTGTCGTCATCGGGGCCGCAAGAGTGGCGCGGTCAGGAGACCGGCCACAGCAATCAGCAGCGCCCACTGATTACCGATTACCGATTACCGATTACCGATCACCGATTACCGATTACCGACTAATAGGAGGCTCTATGGAAAAAGAAAAGGTTGTCATTATTGGATCAGGGCCGGCCGGGTTAACGGCCGCTCTCTACACCGCCCGCGCCCAACTGAACCCGCTGGTCATTGCCGGCAGCCAATTGGGCGGGCAGGTGGCGCTGACCTCGGAAATTGAAAATTATCCGGGGTTTTTTGATGAAACGCGCGTGCCCACCGGCAATGAGCTGGTGGATGTGATGCACAAACAGGCTGAGCATTTTGGGGCGCGCCTGGAGTTTGATGAGGTGACGGCCGTTGACTTTCGCCAGGGTTCGCCATTTTACGTCAAAACCTATGGGCAGGAATACCAGGCCGAAGCAGTCATCGTCACCGCCGGCGCAGCGCCCCGCCGCTTAGGCGTTCCCGGCGAAGAACCGTTTATCGGCCGGGGCGTTAGCTACTGCGGCACTTGCGATGGCTTCTTCTTCCGCGGCAAAGAGGTCGTTGTCGTCGGCGGGGGTGACAGCGCCCTGGAAGAAGGTATTTTCCTCACCAAATTTGCCACAACGGTGACCATTATCCACCGGCGCAGCGAACTACGTGGCGGGCCGGCGCTGCAAAAACGCGCTTTTGCCAATCCCAAAATCTCCTTCATCTGGGATACGGTGATTGAGGAAATTGAAGGGAATGAGACGGTACAAGCGGTCAAACTGCGCAATTTGCAAACCGGCGCCACCAAAAGGCATCCCACCGACGGCGTGTTTGTGTTCATTGGGCATTACCCCAACAGCAAATTTCTGGAAGGGCAGGTACAAATGGACGAACACGGCTATATCATCACGGATGAGCTGATGCGCACCAGCGTTCCTGGCGTGTTTGCCGCCGGGGAAATTCAAGACCCCATCTACCGGCAGGTGGGCACGTCGGTGGGGCAGGGTGTAGCGGCGGCGATGCAAACGGAAAAGTGGTTGAGCGAACGGGAATAGCTGGCGGCAGGTGGCGCGGTCAGGAGACCGGCCACAGCGCCATAGCAACGGTAAAGTGCCATGTTACGTTTTTTCTGGGCCTGGCTAGTCTATACGTGGGGCGGGCTGCACCGCTATTTTGGTATCAAGAACAATCTGCGCAGTGAACATGAAGCGGCCGTGCGCTATTTCAGCCGCGCCTATGCCATTGATCCGACGTTTTACCAGGCGCGGCTGGCGCGGGCGGTGCTGTTGTGGCGCGAGTTAGGGCGGTTGGAAGAAGCGCGGGCGGATCTGGATGCCCTGCTGGCCGAACAGTCAGAGTACGCCCCGGCGCTGCTCAATCGCGCTTTGGTGGCTCAGGAGAACGGCCGTTTCCACGATGCGCGCGCCGATTTGGAAGCCTACCTGCGCCTGCCTGATACGGATTACGCCGGGGAAGCCACCCGTATGCTCGCCCTTCTCCAAGACATTACAGATGAATCGTCGCGTGAAATGTGAAACGTCTCAAAGTCACGTTTCGCGTTGCACCGCCGCATACAGCGCCAGCAAATCCTCATACTGCTTAATCTGCCCCACCTGCTGCAAAAACGCGCGTAATGATGGGCTGTGATCACGGATGGCGCGCAGCATCGGGCCAATGGGGTCCTCCCCGGTAGCGCCCGGCTGCGCAGCATAAGCCCCATAAAAGGCAAAGTAAGCCTGGTTCAGTTTACGCAGGCCATACCCATTGGCCACAAACAGATCACGCCGTTCAGCCATATACGCTTCGGCCGTTTCAATCTGCCCGGCCGCCAACAGTTCGTCTACCCGCACCCGCGTCTGCGCCATCTCCACGCGGAAATCGAACGGGGGTGGGGCGTCGGTCACGGTCACGGCGTTGGCTGTAGGCGGCGCGGCGGCGGGTAAATGGTCCGGGTAAAAGCGCGCCAGCACGCTGTCTCGAATTTCCACATCTACCATAGAGGCCACGGTCTCATTGATAATGCGCATAGATGGGTCTTGAGCGTAACGCACGCCTAACGGCCGTAACGTCAACCAATGGTGCGTCCATTCGTGCGCCGTCACCTCCACCAGCCAGGGCAGGTTCGTCGTCTCCATGATCATGGCCGGGTACGTACCCATGCCGCCAATGGGCACAACCAGGGCCGACAGGTTAATATCGGTGAAAACGGCCGTTTCCATCTCCTCCAGCAGCGGCGTAGTTAACCCATGTTGTAACGATACCTGGTATAAACTTTCTACGCGATCACGCGGCGACACCACCAACAGCAGGGGCAAGGGGGTCATGTGCATGAGCACCGGCGGCCACGTTTGCCCCAACAGGGTAAACCCCTCTTGTTGCAGCGCCCAGGCCACCTGATCTTGCACAATGGCCTCCGCCAATGGCTGCCAGCGCGCCAACTCGGCCCGCTTTTGCGCCAGTTCCGCTTGCAGCGCCGGCAAGTCTGCGGCCGCCGCCTCGTGGTCATCGTTCACGTACATGGCATTGAGAACGGCCGTTAACTGCCCGGCCTCGGCCAACAGCGTCAGGTAATCCAGCACAACCTGCCGCTGCGCCGCCTCGTCCAGGTAAGCCTGATCATTGGCCAGCATGGCCTGCCCCTTTTGCCAGATGGCCTGCGCTTCCCATACCAAAAAGTCAAAGCGGCGCAGGCCTACAACAGCATTAATCTGGTAAAAATCATCGGCAAAAGCGGGCCATTCCGGGGCCACAAAAGGTACAAACAGAGCGATAAGAAACAGGTAGGCCAGCGCGCGCCACCCCCATCGTCGTACATGCAGCAATGTCATGGGCATGATAATAGAGCAAAATTTACTCTTTACAAATTAGCCCGCGCATTGTCATTCCTTCGACAAGCTCAGAACAGGTCCGAACGGAGTCTGCGGGGCAAGGAATCCCTACGGTTTAGCAACAATTCCAATTATGGTAGGGGCGAGACAGCGCGGTCATGCTTTGGTCAGCAACAAACGGCCTCTGTTCGCGCTGCCTCGCCCACAGGCTAACCAA
>JACSRF010000560.1 GCA_014879875.1 Anaerolinea sp. | reverse complement strand
TTAGCGAAAGGGATAAAGGACATGAAAGGCGTACCTAAACCGGTTTAGACACGTTCAACTCGCACGGAACACGGGATGGCCTAAACATCGAGAGGTGCAAGGTCACGGAGCAATCATACTGTAGTCGTGAGAGTAAACCTTATCCTGGAATGGGTAAGTCAATCGTCTCACCAGGGAGAACGGGAAAGCCGTTCACACAGGGCGAAGGGTTGCAGGTAACCAAGTCTCACAGCGTTAGGGGAACACGCGAGATGCGTTTGGCTTGAGACACTGTGGAGACGGTCAATTATACTGACAAAAGGTTACTGGAAAGCCGTGTGCAGGCAAACTTGCATGCACGGTTTGAGGAGGGGGCGCTGGAAACACAGGTTAAGCTGTGCGCTGGCGCTCTACTCTACAAAACACCCATGTCCGGTTCTGAATCAGCGGTGGGGACTGTGAAGCCCCCGCCGACTGTAATAAAGCCCTGGATGAGCGATTCCAGGGCCGCGTTGGCGTGGAGGGCGAATGTGTCGCCTAACTGCGGGCGGTGGCGGTCATCGGGAAAGGCCTGCTCTATCTGGCGCAGGACGGTGTCGAAGAAGAGACGGGGATGATGCACGTAGAGGTAAAGTTCAAAGCGGTGCAGGGTGGTATGGTCTGGCGCGGCAGCAAAGAGGTGATAGCCGACAAACCATTTGACGAGGATGTGGTAGCGGATTTTCTCTTCGAGTTCGCGCAGGGAGCAGCCGTAGAGGTACTTGACGAGCATGACGCGCAGCAGTTGGCCGACGGTATGGGTCACGGGACGGCCGTTGCCGTTCAAGCGGTGGTAATCGGCGCAGGCGGTTTCCAGTTCCGTGAAGTCCAGCAGGTGATGTAAACGGTATAGCAGGTGGTCATGCTCGCTGGCAATGAGGCGTTCATAGATTAGGTTGCTGAACCAAATGAGCAAGGGGGTTAGATATTGCCTGATGATAGGCGCAATGAGGGCAAGGTTTTCCGGTATAATAAGGTCGGTATTCATGGGAGAGTCCGTTTTTTGTTTGTTGGTTCGGCTACTACCCTCCATCATACAAAAAACGGCTCATCCCGCCACTATTTTGACGACTTTTGCAACACGCTCTACGAGGAGATAAAACATGAACACAAATACCTTAAAAATCGTTGGCTTATTCGCATTCATTCTATTCATGCTTACTGCTTGTAGCACCCGAATCGTTCGTGGCTCAGGCAACCTCATCAGCGACACCAGGACTATTAGCAACTTTGATCGGATCAATCTAAATGGGTCCGGCAAAGTGATCATCATCCAGGGCGAGGAAGAATCCTTGTTAGTCGAAACCGACGATAACATCATGGAATACGTGACCACAGAGATACACGGCGGCACGCTCGAACTAGATTTTGATTTCACGAGAGTGATGACCATCGACCCCACCCAAATCACATTCACCCTGCATGTTAAAGACCTGGCAGGCCTAAACGTTTCCGGTTCCGGCGACATGATTGCACAAAGCATCGAAACGGACAGCTTGGATGTTGACGTAAGTGGTTCTGGGAGCGTGCGGATCGATTCCTGCACAGCCGGGGAAGTGACGGTGAAAATCAACGGTTCCGGCCAGGTGGAAATGGCGGGTGAGGCTACCCGCCAGACAATTGACATCAGCGGTTCAGGCAAATATATCGCCGATAACCTCTACAGCGATACAACCAACGTCAATCTGGACGGCTCAGGCACGGTTACCATTTGGGTGGCCGAATCCTTGGATGCAGAACTGAACGGTAGTGGTTCTGTGAGCTACTATGGTACACCGACAGTTAATTCCACAGAATCAGGCTCCGGCTCGCTCATTAGTTTAGGTGAAAAGTAACCATAGCAAAATCTGAAGTTTGAAATTGTCGAAATTGCGAAAACCATAAGCTCGCCAAATGATGGCGCGGATGGTGCGATTCATGCCTTCCACAAAGCCGTTGGTGATACGCTCGTCAAAATAGTTCAAAATCTGCTGCCACCAGTTACGCAGCATTTTGACAAAAGCCAACAAATAGCGATTGTTGGTTTGCTGTACCTTTACAACCCATGCCATCAAGAAACGTCTGGCCTGTTCCTGGTCACGGATGCGCTCAAAAATGAGATAAAACTCTTCCTTGAGCAGATATGCAGTGCGCAACTCGGCATCAGCGACCAAAGCAACTTGTAGCTGTTGCGACTGTTCGGCGGTCAAAGAATGGTCAGCACGGACAAGCAGCCAACGGGTGCCTTTGAGAGCTTCTTTGGTGTCAGTATCCGCCTGCCGTTGAATTTGACGACGGGCTTTGGTTAGTTGCTCATTGAGCTGTTTCATCACATGAAAACGGTCGGCAACAATATCGGCATGAGGCAGATAGGTAGATACAACCGACCGGTAAGGCCGCCACATGTCCATAGATACAACCCGAATCGCCCGTTTTTCTGCTTTCGTTAGCGTTTGTAGCCAGGCGATAAGCGTCGCGTCTTTTGTTCACGAGTCGGCAGAACCGCCAAAACATAGCGCCTCTCCAGGTCGGACAGAACCAGAACATATTGCTTATGCCGTTTCTTGAGGGCAATTTCATCCATACCCAAAACACGGACTCGTTGTCGTGAGGTTCCAATTCGTTGTTTGGCCCAACGCTTGAAGATGCCCGCAACCGTTGTTTGGCTTAGCTGAAACTGCTTGGCTGTTTCCTTTTTACTACTTTGGCTACATTGTTGATACACAACCTGTTCAAATCGTTTTGTCTGCCGTCTCCGCCAGCCAACTGCCGCCAGTTCTTCTGTGAACCTCAAGCCACAATCCGGGCACTCAAAACGACGTATCTGGAAATGAAGAAAGATGCGTTTCCCCCAGATGTCGTGGTCACGTACACAGCGGTCTTTGTATTGCTTGATGTCGCCGGACACGGCCTGACAATGGGGGCAGGTACCCACATCGACGGTCAAGCGGCAAAACAAATGCAGAATATGGCCAGTTTTGTCTTTTTCGATGGCGTATCCGGTCACCGTAAAATGCAACAAGTCCAGCAATAATGTCAGGGTGTTGTCGGTAACTTGATGAATCATGACATGGACGCCATCTTTGACAGCTCGCGCCGCATCTTTGGCTCGATTGACAAGAGCCGATAGTACAAGTCTTCAGCACACTATTTGTTGAAGACCCAAGAAGATTTGGTCAGATTCGGTTACATTCGGCTGAAAGCTTGGCGGCACTGTCTGCTTATATGCTGAGTTGCGCCTAAAAACTTCAATAGTTCTTAATTTGTTCATGAGATCACCAGCCCATGATAGACACACCCAATGAAAACACACATACCGACGAAGCTACCACTCTGATAGATGTTCTTCTTCGACACGCATATCTTCAACCTGGTCGCTTGGCATATACCTTCCTAATGGATGGAGAGAAAGAAGAAGCCCATCTAACCTACAAAGAGTTGGATCAAAAAGCCAGAGCTGTCGGCGCAGTTTTACAAAACTTGGGAGCAGATAAAGAACGAATCCTCTTACTTTATCCGCCGCAGCTAGACTACATTGCCGCGTTTTTAGGATGTCTGTATGCCGGCGCCGTTGCTGTTCCAGCTTATCCCCCAGACCCCACCCGCTTACAGCGCACTCTCCCCAGATTACTCTCCATTATTAAAGACGCCCAACCATTAGTGGCATTAACGACTTCACCAATCCTGAGCATGGCTAAGTTGCTTGCAGCCCAAGCCCCACTGTTGCGAGAAATTCGGTGGTTGGCAACAGACACCATTGCCGACGAAATAGCACAACAATGGCAAGCGCCTGACGTAACACAAGACACGCTGGCAATGCTGCAGTACACCTCAGGTTCAACCGCCTCGCCGAAGGGTGTGATGCTTAGTCATGGCAACCTCATCTACAACAGTCGGATGATTCAAACAGCCCACAACCACAATGAGCAGAGTACCTTCGTGAGTTGGTTGCCTATCTATCACGATATGGGGCTGATAGGAAATGTGCTGCACCCTTTGTGCCTGGGGTCCCGAGGCGTTCTCATGTCGCCACTGGCTTTTTTACAAAAGCCCATTCGTTGGCTGCAAGCTGTTTCACATTATCAGGCCCACACAAGCGGTGCCCCCAATTTCGCCTATGATTTGTGTGTCCGCAAAACGACCCCTGAGCAACGAGCCGGACTTGATTTAAGCAGTTGGCGTGTGGCTTTTAATGGCGCCGAACCGGTTTACCACAGAACCCTAGAACGGTTTTTTGAGGCTTTCGAACCGCACGGGTTTCGCCGGGATGCATTTTGCCCTTGCTACGGGTTGGCGGAGGCTGCCTTGCTTGTTTCCGGCGGTTATCCAACAGATTTTCCTGTTTTTTGTGCAGTTGATGCAACCGCGCTTGAAGCTAATCAGATAAGTATCACCACACCGGAACAAGAAAATGCACGGATTTTGGTGAGCTGCGGTCGGACATGGCTTGAGCAAAAGATCGTTATTGTTGATCCGGAATCAGGAAGGCGATGTTCACCGAATAAGATTGGGGAAATATGGATTTCAGGCGACAATGTAGGGTGGGGCTATTGGAATAATCGGGAAGCAACCCGCGAAGATTTTCAGGCTTACCTGGCCGATACGGGGAAAGGCCCTTTTCTGCGGACAGGAGATTTGGGTTTTCTGCGGGAAGGGGAGTTGTTCATAACGGGGCGTCACAAAGATTTGATTATCATTGATGGGCTTAATCATTATCCTCAAGATATAGAAAGGACAGTGGAACAAAGTTGTGACGTAATCAGGCATGGTAGTTGTGCGGCGTTTTCTGTTGATATTGATGGCGCGGAACGATTGGTGATTGTGGCGGAAGTTGTCCGCCACTACTGGTCAGACCGCCACCGGCAGAGTGAGGAAGGGCAACCAATGACGCAGCAACATTTAAGCGTTGGTGAAATAACCGATATGATGGGAAAGGCTGTATCAAAGCAGCATAATTTGCGTATACATGATGTGTTGCTCATTAAGCCGGGTAGTATTCCTAAAACTTCTAGCGGCAAGATACAACGACACGCTTGCCGAACCGGTTATTTGACCAAGGAGTTTGTGTTAGTGGAGGAGTAGATTATGACGGCCCAAACGGTTGAGATGATTCAAGCCTGGCTGGTTTCACAGCTTTCTGATTTGTTGAAGATTGATCCTGATGAAATAAATGTCTATGAACCATTCGCGCATTATAAATTATCATCCAGGGAGATCGTGCTGTTGTCGGGTGATTTGGAGGATTGGTTAAAACGGCAGTTATCCCCCACCCTCTTCTACGAATACCCCACCATCGATTCTCTGGCCCGTTACCTGGCGGGGGAAACGGCCGTTTTCGAAGAAACGGGCGTTTCCCCCCAACCTGTCAGCCACGAACCCATCGCCGTCATCGGCCTGAGCTGCCGGTTCCCCGGCACTGCCGACCCCAACGCCTTTTGGCAACTTCTACAAAACGGCCAAGACGCCATCACTGAAGTCCCTGCCGAGCGTTGGTCATTGAGCCATTATTACGACCCCGACCCGGCCGTACCCGGAAAAATGACCACCCGCTGGGGCGGATTCTTAGAGCAAGTTGACCAGTTCGATCCCCAATTCTTCAAAATTTCCCCCCGCGAAGCCGCCTACATGGATCCGCAGCAACGATTGCTGCTGGAAGTCGCCTGGGAAGCGTTAGAGAACGCCGCCCTAGCGCCGGACACCTTAGCCCTGAGCCAAACCGGCGTATTTGTGGGCATCAGCAGCAACGATTATGCTCGATTTCAACTGAGTACGCCCGAAGGCGTAGACGGCTACACCGGAACCGGCAACGCCCACAGCATTGCTGCCAATCGTCTCTCTTATCTGCTTAACCTTCGTGGCCCCAGCCTCGCCGTAGACACCGCCTGCTCTTCATCACTGGTGGCGGTGAGCCTGGCCTGCGATAGTCTACTCCAGGGCAAATGTGATCTGGCCCTGGCCGGTGGCGTTAATTTGATTCTGACGCCGGAACTGACCATTAGTTTCTCAAAAGCGCAGTTGATGTCCCCGGACGGCCGTTGCATGGCCTTCGACTCTCGTGCCAACGGCTATGTACGGGGCGAGGGGTGCGGCATCGTCGTCCTCAAGCGGCTCTCCGCCGCCCTGGAAGATGACGATGTGATTTTGGCGTTGATTAGAGGAACGGCCGTAAACCACGACGGCCGTAGCAACGGTCTCACCGCACCCAGCGGGCCGGCCCAACGGCAAGTCATCCGGCAAGCGCTGCAAAACGCAAATATCGCGCCGTCACAAATCAGCTACATTGAGGCACACGGCACAGGAACCGCTCTCGGCGATCCCATCGAAATCGACTCCCTAAAAGCGGCGCTCGCCCCGGAACGCGCCGCCGGCCAAAAGTGCGCCATCGGTTCCGTCAAGACAAACATGGGCCATCTGGAAGCAGCCGCCGGAATTGCCGGACTCATCAAAGTCATCCTTTCCCTTCAGCATGGGCAAATCCCACCCCACCTGCACCTGCAACAATTAAACCCGCTCATCACCCTGGCCGACACCCCATTTTTCATCCCTACCGAATTGCAACCCTGGCCCACAGAGGAGAAACGCCTCGCCGGCGTCAGTTCGTTCGGGTTCGGCGGCACAAACGTACATGTCGTGCTGGAAGAAGCCCCTGCGCCGCTGCCCATCGTCACTGCCGGGCGGATAGAGCGCCCCGCGCACATCCTAAACCTTTCCGCCCAAAGCGAACCGGCACTCCGCGCTCTGGCGTACCGGTACGAACAATTTTTAGCAACACAACCCGAATTTGATATGGCCGATCTCTGTTTCACGGCCAATACGGGTCGATCTCACTTTGCCCACCGCCTATCGGTAACGGCCGAATCCAACACCCAACTGCGGGGACGACTGGCCGCTTTTCGGGGCAGCCTCGAGTCGCCCGGTCTCATCACCGGCCATGTCCCCAACCAGCCGGGGGGTAAAATCGTCTTCCTCTTCACCGGCAAAGGGTCTGATTACCTCGGTATGGGCAAGCAACTATACGCTACCCAACCTACATTCCGGGCCATCATCCGGCGCTGCGATGAACTGCTCCGGGACTATTCACAGGTTCCGCTCCTGTCATTGCTCTACCCTCAGCCAGACGAACCGCCACAGCCTGACCTCATTCCATCTACCCATTCCGTCTTATTTGCCCTGGAAGTTGCCCTGGCCCAGCTATGGCGCTCATGGGGCATCCATCCCGACATCGTCATGGGCCACAGCCTCGGCGAATATGCCGCCGCCTGCACAGCCGGAGCGCTCACCCTGGAACAGGGCCTCAGCCTGGTGGCCGAACGCGGTCAACTCATGGAAAGTTTGCCCAAAACCGGCATGATGGCCGTCATTTTTGCCCCGGAAGCGCGTGTAGCCGACGCCATTTTCCCTTACCAGAGACACGTTGCCATTGCCGCCTTCAACGGGCCAACCAATATCGCCATTTCCGGCGACAAGGAATGCGTCCAGGCCGTTTTGGATGACCTGGGCCGACAAGGGGTTGAAAGTCGGCCGTTGGGTAAAGTAGACCTGGCGGCTCATTCCCCGCTCGTTGCCCCCATCATCGACCAATTCGGCCACATCGCCGACCAGGTGGCGTTTGACCCGTTGCAGATTCCTCTCGTTTCCACGCGCACCGGCACGCTCATACCGGTCGGGTCAATGCCGGAGGCCGATCATTGGCGGCGGCATCTGCGAGAGCCGGTGCAATTTGTAGCGGGGGTGAATACGCTTCTGGGCCAGGGCTGCCGCTATTTCCTCGAAATTGGGCCGCATCCCGCGCTCATTAGTATGTGTCGCCGTTTTGTGCCGGAAGAAACGGCCGTTTGGCTACCCTCCCTCCACAAAGGTCAAGACGACTGGCAAGTGATGCTGAGATCGCTCAGCCAGTTGTACGCACATGGAGTCAATGCCGATTGGAGCGGCTTCGACCGGGATTACTTGCGCCGGAAAACAACATTGCCCACATACCCATTCCAACGCCAACGGTATTGGATACAGTCAAAACGCGCCCCTTTCCGGGAGACAGGAGAAGTGATGGACAATTCATACACGCCCCCCCCACAACCCGCCGCCACACAGGGGCCAACACGAAAAGAAGAGATTTTGTCACAACTGCGCGGTCTCGTAGGCCGGGCATTGCACATGGCCCCGGCCCAGGTAGACATTCACCTGCCCTTCTTGGAAATGGGGGCCGATTCGTTGGTACTCATCGAAACCATCCGTGTGGTAGAAAAAACATTTAACGTCAAGCTGTCTGTGCGGCAACTATTCGAGCAACTTACCACCGTTGAGGCGCTATCTGCCTACATAGACCAGATGATGCCACCAGAAGCGGCGCCACAAACGACCGTTCCCTCCCCCTCTTCCTCTACCCTCACACCCACAACATCCCAAAGCGCCCTGGAAAACATCGTCAACCAACAGCTTCAATTAATGTCCCGGCAGCTTGAACTTTTGGGGCAGGCAGGCACAGCGCCGTCACCTGCCCCAGTAGAAGCGCCTCCCGCTCCACTTCCCGCGCCGCCTATTGAAGCCGAAGACCCTGCCGATCAGCCAAAACCATTCATTCCTTACGCCCCTCTGGCCAAAGCGCCCACATCCCACCTGTCGCCCCAACAGCAAGCCCATCTGGAAGCGTTAACCGACCGAGTCACCAGCCGCACCCGGAAATCAAAGCAACAAACACAAAAAGACCGGCCCGCGCTGGCTGACAACAGAGCCTCCGCCGGGTTCCGCTTCTCCACCAAAGAGATGCTTTACCCCATTATCGCCGACCGTTCTGAAGGCGCTTACGTTTGGGATATTGATGGCAACAAATATGTAGACATCAGCATGGGATTTGGCGTCAATCTGTTTGGGCACAATCCGCCCTTTGTGATGACGGCCGTTCAACAACAACTAGAAAAAGGCATCCAACTCGGCCCCCAATCAGAATTGGTCGGAGAAGTAGCCCGATTGATCTGTGAAATGACCGACATGGAACGTGTCGCCTTCTGCAACTCCGGCACAGAAGCTGTGATGACCGCCCTGCGTCTGGCCCGCACTGCCACCGGCCGGGACAAAGTCACCCTCTTTGCCGGTTCCTATCACGGCTCCTTCGATGGCACATTATCCAGAGACGAACCGATAAACGGCCGTTCTCACTCCGTTCCCTTTGCCCCCGGCATCCCCCAAAACTTTGTCGAGGATACTCTAACACTGGAATACGGCGAACCGCGCTCCCTAGAAATCATCCGCGCCCACGCCCACCAAATAGCGGCCGTTCTTGTCGAACCCGTGCAGAGCCGCCGCCCCGATCTACAACCCACCCAATTTTTACACCAACTACGCGAAGCAACCCAGGAAAACGGCATCGCCCTCATCTTCGATGAAGTCATCACCGGCTTCCGCGTCCATCCCGGCGGGGCGCAAGCCTGGTACGGCGTCCCGGCCGACATCGTCACCTACGGCAAAATCATCGGTGGCGGCATGCCCATCGGCGTCATCGCCGGCAAAGCCGCCTACCTAGACGGCATCGACGGCGGCATGTGGCAATATGGCGACGCCTCATACCCCTGCGCCAAAACCACCTTCTTTGCCGGAACCTTTTGCAAACATCCCCTTACCATGTCCGCCGCCCATGCCGCGCTCAACCACATGAAAGCGCAAGGGCCGAATTTACAAGCCGCACTAAACCGGCGCACGGCCGAATTAGCCCAACACCTCAACGATCACTTCCGGCAAGTAGGCGCTCCCCTAAAAATCGTCACCTTCGGTTCCCTCTTCCGCTTCGCCTTCGACCAAAACATGGATTTGCTGTTTTACCATTTGCTGGACAAAGGGGTTTACATTTGGGAAGGGCGCAACCTGTTCCTATCCACCGCCCACACCGAGGAAGACATCAACTTTGTCATCAACG
>JACSRF010000502.1 GCA_014879875.1 Anaerolinea sp. | reverse complement strand
GCGTAATCCTTCGGCAAGCTCAGGACAAGTTCTGCGGATAAATCTCTTTTCTGGTTTATCCAGGTTAGGAAAAATCCTCAAATCCTTTCTACAGCGGTTTCTTCTCAGTTACCATCAGCTGCGGCATCAAGCTGGCAATCAAATCAATGGGCAGCGGGAAAATCGTCGTCGTGTTATTTTCCACGCCAATCTCCAACAGCGTTTGCAAATAACGCAGCGTCATCGCCCCCGGTTCCGAGGCCATTACCCGCGCCGCTTCCGCTAACTGCGCCGACGCCTGCACCTCGCCTTCCGCATGAATAACCTTCGCCCGCCGTTCGCGTTCCGCTTCCGCCTGCCGCGCCATCGCCCGCACCATCTGCGAATTTAGCTCAACATCCTTGATTTCCACAATACTAACCTTGATACCCCATGGCTCGGTCGCTTCATCAATAATATGCTGCAAGGTTTCGTTAATCTGTTCCCGTTCTTGCAAAAGTTGGTCCAACATGGACTGCCCGATCACGTTACGCAGGCTTGTTTGCGCAATTTGCCAGGTCGCCCGCCGAAAATCTTCAATCTGAATGACCGCATCCACCGGATTAACGACACGAAAATAGGCAACGGCATTTACTTTCACCGTCACATTATCACGGGTAATCGCCTCTTGCGCCGGCACGTCCAACGTCACTGTACGCAGATCAACCTTGATCATGCGGTCAACAACAGGAATGATGAAGAACAACCCTGGCCCCTTCGCGCCCACAATCCGCCCCAGGCGAAAAATAACGCCCCGTTCATACTCTTGCACAATCCGCACCGAAGCGGCAATTAACCCCAACAACCCCACCGTTACAAAGCAAAGCAGGGGTAGTACACCAGCTAATAAACCATCCATCACAACACTCCTTTTTCGTTAGAAGTTCACCGTCTGCGGAGAAGTTGAACTTCTAACCGGGTTCCTATTGCGTATCGCGCCACCAGAGGCCAATACGTAATACAGGTCATATTGTCATTTCCGACAAGGTCTATTATACCGCCAAAAAATCAGGGTCAGGCACTCGATTTTTTGAAGAAGGCGGCTATTGTATACATTAGCTAAAGAGATGTTGCTTTATTCTGCCAACTTGCCCATAGATTCACAAACAAACTTGACCTATACTGTTAACAGGCTTGCGCTGAAATGCGCGGTTCAGTGGGAAATAGTGGGAATCCAAAGAGGGTGGTTTTGCGAAAGCAACCACCCTCTTTGGGGTTTTAGGGGAAGGTGATTGATGCATCCATCCGCGCAAAAAGTCGCCCAGGCAGCACAACAACTCAATCTCCACGTGGAAATCATCGAATTTGACCAGACCACACGCTCGGCGCAAGAAGCGGCCGCCGCCATTGGCTGCCAGGTCGCGCAAATTGTCAAAAGCCTCTGCTTTGTGGTGGCGGAACGGCCGATCATCGCCCTCGTCTCTGGCGCCAACCAGCTAGACGAACGCAAACTGGCGCAGCTATATGATGTCAGTCGCAAAAAAGTGAAACGCGCCGACGCCGAAACGGTGAAAACGGCCACCGGCTTTGCCATTGGCGGCGTCCCCCCTTTTGGGCACAGCGCCTCTCTGCCGGTGTACGTGGATGCGGACTTGTTGCAGTTTGAGGTGGTTTGGGCAGCGGCCGGCACTCCCTATGCCGTCTTTGCCATCCGCCCGGATGACCTGGTGCGCGCCAGCCAGGGAATGGTCGCCGACCTGAAGCAAGGCGCTGCTTCTGTTTCCAATTCGCTTACCAACTATAAACCTTAATGCTTTTGGCCCGTTCGCCTTGTTGTCTGTCCAAGGTGATCAATTCCTCATCCAAAGTTTCGGCCAATGCCACATAAATCGCGTCACACCCTCTGATTTGGTATGTTGCGGCAATGACGGCCGCCTTATACGCCAGCGATGCAGAAACTGGAAATAATCTGAAAGGCGCTTTGTCAAGGCAAAGCGCCACCTGTTTAGAGTAAAAAGTTCCAATAGTGCAGCGACCAAAGCAGAGCCAGCGCCCATCCGGTCAGCAGTGTGTAAAAGATGCGCGCGCTAACCGTCCAGAAGCGCTTTTGCCAGGCCAACACCGTGAAGATCAGCATCGCCACGCCGGCAATCGCTGCCAGTATGGGCAAAACGGCCGTTACCTGGAACCAGGAAGGTACGTTGAAGAACAGGTTGGGCACGCCATAAGCCGGATCAACGTCGCTCAACGCCACAAGCAGCAGCGCCACAAATGCCAGGTACGCCAGCCCAAACAAACCGCCAGCGATACGCGCCAGGCGCGCCAGAAGCGGGGTTGGCTCATGCCGGGAGCGGTTGACGAAAAAGGTTTTCACCCAACTGATCAACGTGCTGAGGAAGATGAATGCACCGCCAAGCAAAATGATCAGGTGTAGGATCACGCTCTCGTACCAGCGGGCTTTAATCAACACAAACGGCATGGCTGGCGACAGGGTGACACGGCCGTTCTCCTCTTGCAGCACGATCAATATGTCAGGATGCTCCACGCTGGCGAGCAGTCCCGGCTCAATTTCCACATATTGCGTCGCTTCCCCGGCCATCGAGACAATCACATGCTTGTTGTCGTCTACCCTGACCGAGATCGGCATGGTGAGTCCCAGGAACTTTTCAAACCCGGTGACATTGCTGCGCGACATGTAATAATTCCCTGTGTAAAGGGGGATGCGCGTGTCAAAGTCGGCCGGAGGGGTGGGCACGGCCGTTTTCTCCACCGGGAAATAGCGGTCGGCAAAGGCGGTGGCGACGGCATCGGAGACGCCCGCCCCACCGACGGCGTTGGTCGAAATGAACAGACCCAGGTTGTGTTCTGGCAGCAAGAACAAGCCGGTGTGGAACAAAATCGTATCGCCCCCATGCGAGATGACTCGTTGGCCGTTGATATTGTCTACAAAGAAGCCGTGCGCCATACCGGTCAGGCGCGGATCGGCCGTGTACAACTGGCTGTGCATCTGTTGGGCGGTGGCGGTGGACAGAATTTGCGTTTGGGCGTAACGGCCGTTTTGCAAATGGGCGATCATAAATTTAGCCATGTCTAGCCCAGACGCGCTCAATGACCCGGCCGGGTAGGCCACAACATATTCAAAACCCGCCTTCACGTAACCGCCATTGACGTAGTTGTATCCGCTCGCCATCTGCGCCGCCAGATTTTGCGGCAATGGCTGGCGAAACGTGGCTTGCATCATCTCTAACGGAGCGAAAATATTCTTTTCTACATACTCATAAAGAGGCATTCCCGTCACTCGTTCCACAATGTACCCGGCCAACGCCGTGCCATAATTGGAATAAGCGCCCACTTCCCCAGGCGGGAAAACGCGCGCCGGGATGCGATTTTTGAGATATGTCTCCAGGCTGACGACTTCTTCGGGATTAAGTTTGAATAAATCTTCACCGACGTCCTCAAAACCGGGGGTATGGGTGAGCAGAGTTTTGAGCGTGATTGGCTCCGCGTAGGTAGCGGGGATGCTGAAATCCAGATAGTCGTTGACGTCCGCATCCAACGACAATTTGCCCTGTTCGACGAGCTGCATCACGGCCGTCCACACAAACAATTTCGAGACAGAACCGGGGCGAAACAGCGTGGTTTGCGGGTCAACCGGCGTCAGCGTCTCCAAATCCGCATAACCATACCCTTTGGCGAACAACACGTCGCCATCCTTGACCACAACCACAACTGCGCCAGGGATGTGATTCGCCGTCATTTGCGCGGCCAGCAGGCCATCCATGAACGCTTCCAATTCGGCCGGGTCCGTGGGGCCGGTCGTGCTTGCCGCTTGCTGCGCGGCGGCCGGCATGACGCCAGCAAATGGCGCAGTCAGGACGAGCAGCAAGGCAAACGGAATGATCAAAAGACTATTGCGATAATTCATGTGTTATTTCCTTATAGTTTAGGTGTTATTTCCTGGTAGATGGGAAATGACTCAAGTCCCGCCTCCATTACGCGCCACCCTGGAAATGGTTTCAGGCTGAAATAACAAAAAAAGGGGGCGGCTTTTGCAAGCGCCCCCTTCCTTGTGGGTTACTTCTCATTAAGACCAGGAACCGCGTTCCTGTTGAGGAACGCGGTTCCTAAACTCACTTAGCGCAGCCCCGCCGCTTGCAATTGTTTATCACTCCAGGCGGCCTCCTCCGGGGAGAGTGGAGGCGAGGGCGGAGGGTTCTGGTAATCAAGCAAAGTTTCATAGCCGACCAACGCGAAACAGGCGTCAACGGCCGTTTGTAAATCCAACGTCACATCTTCATCCGGCGGCAGCAGGGGCACGGGAAGCACAGGCAGCGTATCCGCCAATTGCATGGCCCATACTTGCGTCTGCGGCCGTTTTTCCCGGCGGCTGAGATAAGCATAGTACGGCGCAAGCGGCGGCATCTCTTCCAGAGGGATACGCCCGCCGCGCCGCAGCAGGTCTAGTTCAATCAGGTGCGTCGGGGTTTGCAAGATTTCCTCGCGTCGCTGCATATAGTCGCGCCGTCCCTCGCCAACTTTATTGGCCGGGGACAGGATTTCGATGATGGTGATTAGCCGCTGCTCGTTCACATCACGGATAACGACACTGGTAACAGGGTATGTCTCGTCGAAGAGGCTTCTCGTTTCCATTGTGGGCGCTGTCGTTACCTGGGGTGTCTGGTAGGCAACGGCCGTTTCGCGCACCTGTTTTTGCGCAATGCCCACATCTGGCCGAATGCTGCGCGGCTCGCGGTCAAATATGCCCAGGAACGGCCTGTACAGCACGTACCGTTTTTCCAAAAGGGCGACATATTTCGGCCGCAATTGGGGCAGCAGTTGTGTACTGATTTGGTTTGCCAGGCGCGTATGGAACTCTGTCCAGTAATCGCCTTCGAGATACGGGTCCATGCCGGGAAAGGGTGAACTCATCGCCTGCTCCTGCTAAGATGTAACGAGACTACTAAGCCCTCTCTGGTCGTCATACCCGCGAAGGCGGATATCCCATTCGGGGCATTATTTCTCATACCCATGCGGGTGTTTTTGATGCCATTCCCAGGCCATCTCAATGATTTGTCTTAGCCCTGGGTATTGCGGCGTCCAGCCCAGATCGTGGTTAATGGTTTCGCTGCTGGCGATGAGAATGTCCGGGTCGCCCGCCCGCCGCGGCCCGACAACGGCCGGAATCGGATGCCCCGTCACCGCGCGCGCCGTGTCAATCACCTCTTTGACGCTGAAGCCACGGCCGTTGCCCAAATTGTACTTACGGCTGTGTCCCCCAGCCAACAGGGTGCGCATCGCTAAAATGTGCGCCTCGGCCAGGTCTACCACGTGAATATAATCGCGCACGCATGTCCCGTCTGGCGTCTTGTAATCATCGCCAAAAATGGTGATCTTCTCCCGCTGCCCCAGCGCCACTTCCAACACCAGTGGGATCAGGTGCGTCTCCGGGTCGTGATGTTCGCCGCGCTCTTCTGTCGCCCCGCACGCATTAAAGTAGCGCAAACAGCAGTAACGCATCCCATACAGCCGATCCATCCAATGCAGCACCCGCTCTAGCAAAAATTTTGATTCCCCATACGGGCTGCCGGGCACAATGCGTTCGTCCTCGGCAATCGGCATCCGCTCCGGGTCATCAAACAAATTAGCCGTTGAGGAGAGAATGAAACCCTGCACCCCATGTTTAACGGCGCTCTCAATCAAGTTGCTGCCATTCACCAAATTATCGCGCAAATACAGGAATGGCTTCTCCACCGACTCGCCCACCAGCGTGTAAGAGGCAAAGTGCATCACGCCATCCGGCTTATGCTCCCGAATCACGGCCTCAATCGCCGCCTTATCGGCCAGGTCGCCTTCAATCAAAACCGCGTCTGGATGCACCGCGTCACGGTGTCCCTGGTACAAATTGTCAAAAACGACAACGGAATCGCCCGCTTGAATCAGCCGCTCAACGGTAATGCTGCCAATATAGCCGGCGCCGCCGGTCACAAGAATTTTCATACGTTTGTTTCCTTTTGGTTGGTTCTTTAGGGTTCGTGTTATGTATTGCGTAATATCCCCGCGAATTCCTACAGAATCATGATGGTTTACAGTTATCGCCTTTATCTTGCGGACTATAACTTACAAGCATCATAACGACCCGGCGTTTCCCCTACTCCCCCCTGACGACAAAGCCTACACCACGACCGCCGCGCCATCCGTCGCCGCGCTGATGTAAATTTGCGGCTGCAACCCGGTCTCTCCCTGGTACTGCGCCGCCGCCGTTTGCGCGAAAGCCTCCGCCTGCGCCGCCGCCACCAACGCCACCGCGCAGCCGCCAAAGCCCGCGCCGGTCATCCGCGCCCCGTAGCAGCCCGGCTGCCGCCGCGAAATGGTGACCATCGTATTCAATGCCTCGTTGGTCACGGCAAAATCATCGCGCAGGCTGGCATGGCTGGCGTCCATCAACGCGCCCAGTGCGACGGCATCATTGCGCCGCATCGCCGCCGCCGCCGCTAAAGTCCGTTCGTTCTCGGTGATGACGTGCCGCGCCCGTTTGCGCGTCGTCTCGTCCAGGCCATGCGCCCTGGCAGCAAACTCGTCGGGGGATACGTCGCGCAACGCCGGCACGCTAAAGAAAGCAGCGGCCGTTTCGCATTGCGCGCGTCGTTCATTGTAAGCAGAGTCCACCAGCCCGCGCCGCGTGCCGGTATCGAGAATGACAACGGCCGTTCCCTCCGGCAAGGGCACGAGTTCTGTCGCCAACGAGCGGCAATCAATCAACAGCGCGTGCCCCGCCTGCCCGGCGGCCACGATCATCTGATCCATAATACCGCAGTTCACGCCTACCCATTTGTTTTCCGCGCGCTGGCTGAGGCGGGCCATCGCTGCCGCCTGCCAGGGCGCTTTGGCCAGGGCCATAAACGCCCGCGCCGTCGCCAATTCCAGCGCCGCCGACGACGACAGCCCCGCGCCCACCGGCACGTCCCCGGCCATCACCCCGTCCCAACCATGCAGCGCGTACCCGGCGTCGGCCAGCGCCCAGGCCACGCCCTTGACGTACTCGCTCCAATGGTCGCCGCTGTGTTGCAGGGCATTCAGGTCGAAAACGGCCGTCTCCCCAAAATCCAACGAATGCACCTGCACCACGCTGTCTGCGCGCGGCCGTAACGCCAGCCATACCGCCCGCTCAATCGCCAGCGGCAGCACAAAGCCGTCATTATAATCTGTGTGTTCCCCAATCAGGTTCACCCGCCCCGGCGCGCGCACCACCAATGCTGGCGGCGCGCCAAACATCTCTTGAAACTTACTGACAATCTGCTTCGTTATCTGCTCCATAAAAAACTCGAATGGCGTCTACGCCAAAGTTACCACCACGTCACGCAGCCGGGTTGCGGCAACCAGGCGCTGCACAATGGCTTGTAAGGTTTGTTCGTCAATCATGGGAGTAATGTAGATGAAATGTGGGGGGTTGTCAAAGGGTGGTGCAGGGGAACGCAAGATTGGTTCAATCTGCGGAGATTGAACCAATCTAAACGTGTAAATTATTCAAATCTCGTTCCTTAATGCACTCGCCGCGCTCCTCATCTTCAGATAAGCAGGTTTCTGTTGTTGGTGATAATAGGAATAGGGCGCCCTTTGAAGTCAGCGTCATCCGTGACAAGTTTTAAGCCTGCTTTCTGGCAAAGAGCCGCTAAAACTTGATCGTTGAAGTCAGAATTACCGGCAGCATAGGTGTTCAGTAAGTCGTCAATAGCCAATGCTTCAAAGCCGTTGCTTATTGGCGTGCAATGCCGTAACACCTGTTTCGTGTCGGCGGCAATGTCTTGGGCTATTGGCTGAAAATGGCTGCTCTTACGAAATTGTTTGAAATCAGGGAAGGTTGAAGAAAAGAGCCTCCATTTGATGCGGGCATAGGCATTGATAAATTCGGAAACAATTAGAACATCAATGTAAATACGGCTTTTCGCAGCCAGCATATCATTGAGGGCTTGAGAATAGGCGGCTACCCGGCGGTCTCCTGGTTTTTGTGGGCCATAGACCAGTAACCAGATATTGGCATCCAAGAGTAATTCATCTGTGGCTGTAAATGTGTAGCCGGTAATTGCTTCAACCTTAGGCGTCATCTCCCTCATCCCCCATTGTTTCTCGCAGCGCCAGTTCAAAGGTTTGCGGGTCTTTGAAATACAATTTGGCCGTATCTACCACGCGCTTGAGCAGGGCCAGGTCATCGGCTTGTATATCCTGCACTTTAAGCCAGGCGCGTATCTGTTCTTCGCTGAATACGCCATATAACTGGCCTACGGCCGTATTCAGAAATGCTGAGGTCATTGTAGTGACATTGTAAAAGGAAAGGGTGACCGGTCTTTCCTCTTTGAAAGCGACGGTCAGGCGATCATTTACCTTTTGTCCGTCACCGGCGGCAACGCAAAGAGGGCTGCCTACTATTTCAAAAACAGAAAGTTCCAGATTGCTGCTCATCATAATCACCTTAGAAGATGTCTTCTTCTGATAATTCAGAAGTAAGCACATAAGATTGCGTGTCGGCGGTGTTGATTTCCAGGCTGACAATCGTACCGGGAAAGGGATGGCTTAGGGGAGCGGTCGTAATATGCCCTGCCCGACGATGCCAATATCCGGCATCAGAGACAATTTGGATGCAGCCGCCGTTCAGATCAATGAATTCCCCTAATAGTTTCAAACCCAACCCACCGGGAATTGGCCCTTGTTTTGTGGTGTTGCGGCCTTCGGTTGCCCACCTGATGGCCTCTTCGGGCGTCAGATTAAGGCGTTTATTGTCCAGGATATTTTGGCGAATGCCAATACCCAGGTCGGCGACGGAGAAATCAAGATTTTTTCGCGCTGGGAAGAACTGTCCACAGCTAAATATGCCCCGTTTTGTTTGCGAGTGGATGACGGCATTGCTGAATATCTCAAAAACACTCTCATGGTTGTACCCCATGTGTCAGGGATGACAGCTCTGCCAAAATGACTGAGGAATCCATTTTTAGATAGAATTTTTTCTACATTGGAATGGATATTTAACAAGCGAATCGTGTTCAGGTTTTGGCTTAAACGATGCAAAATTGCGCCAAATGGGGCGCACATATCAGCGTCGAACCAGGTTGCCTTGCTCAGGTCAATGTGAATATCTTCGAGAAAACAAGTTTCTGTTTGCGCCCATAATTGGACTAAAGCTGTGAAACCAGCCTTGTTATGACGAATTGAAGATAGAGAGATGTTCACACCGTCACCTCCATGATGGTCATGGTGTCGTTAGCGGAATCGGCGCGGGCTGTGCCCCTGGCGCGGGAACCGTAGAGGATGATTTCGGCGGTGGGAGAGAGGGTGTGTACGGCCGTTTTCACCCGCCGCAGCAGTTCATTTTCTTTTGTCAAAGCCATCCCAACCTCCAGCTACTAATTGTGCGCTGTTCACATTCTACAACAGCTTTGCCCCGCCCGAACCACAACCACCAAACCGCTTACGCCAGATTGGTTCAATCTCCGCAGATTGAACCAATCTAACCGCGATCCTGGCGGAGTAGGAAGGAGGGTTATCTGCCATTCTCACCATATCATTTTTGATTCATAACTTTGTAGAGATGATATGTTTCATTTAACAACTTAAGGAGTTGTCCTTGAGTTTCGTAATGTTGGACCAACTGCTTGATTTTTACCTTCCGATCACCTTCTCTTAAATCATCATAGTTTACTTCAAGCCTCACACATAATTGTCGGAGTGCATCTGAAGAAAAATACCGAGTAAGTGCGTACTGCAACTTATTTACATCAATCTTTTTGTCAGGTTTTTCATCCGGTTCAGATTTTGCCGGTGTTGACATGACGCTAATTGTAACTTCATGGGACCCTTCAACAATTTCCCCAGTATCCAGATTGAAGTAGCCTGTCTATAATGAACCCTAAAAACTAGACCACAAGCTAAGGTGGAAGGAAGTATAATTTTCAACAGCTTGTG
>JACSRF010000002.1 GCA_014879875.1 Anaerolinea sp. | reverse complement strand
CAAGATTGGTTCAATCTTCGGAGATTGAACCAATCTAAATGGGCAAATTGTTTAATTCTCGTTCCTAAACAAACTACGAGTTTGTTACTGATCTAACACGGCCCGCCGCCATTTGCGTACCGAGTTGATCAGCCAGATTTGGCTGCTGTGTTGTAAATCGGCCGGGGTGAGGGTGTGTTCGCGGATACGGCCGTTTGCCAACAGCCACCCCCGGTACGTCCCCGCCAACAACCCGGCTGTTACCGGCGGCGTCAGCAGTTCGCCGTTTAGCTCCAACACGATATTGGCGCTGATCGTTTCTGTCAATTCGCCCCGTTCATTCCAGAGCAGCACGTCGTCACAGTCGGGGCGGCTGGCGCGGGCGTCGTCGTAAAGCTGGCGCTGCGTCGTCTTGTGATACAGCCAGGTGATGTCGCTGGACACCGGCTGCGCAGCCAGACCGACGCGCGCGGGGTCGGGCAAAGCAGTCAGCGGCGCTGCTGCGGCCGTCATTTCCCCATTTTGCGCCAGCAGCAGGCGCACTTTGGATGGAGTGGCGAGGGTTTGCGCGCAGGCGTGTAAGGTGTGGTGAACGGCCGCTGCCGTCACCCGCACCCCAAAATATTCCGCCGAATCCAGCAGGCGCGCCACGTGTTCAGCCAGCAAAAAGTAGCCGCTCTCCGGTTCCCACAGCAGCGATTCCAACAGATGAAAAGCGGGGCGCGGCTGCGTCAGCACACGCGCTTTGAGGCGGCATTCCTCGTACTCCTCGGCCGCCTGCGAATCCCAGACAATGCCGCCGCCCACGCCATACGCCGCCTGCCCTTGTGCCCGGTTGATGATGACGGTGCGAATGGCGACGTTAAACTGCGCCTGACGATCTGGCGTCAGACAGCCAATCGCGCCGGTGTAAATACCGCGCGGCCGTCCTTCCAACTCCTTGATGATTTGCATGGTGCGGCGCTTGGGCGCGCCGGTGATGGAAGCGCACGGGAACATGTGGGCCATGATCTGGCTGAAGGGGGCGTGCGTGCGCGCGGTGACGGTAGAGGTCATTTGCAGCACGGTGGGGTAACGCTCAACGGCGAACAGATGCGGGACCTGCACGCTGCCGATGTCGGCCACGCGCCCCATGTCATTGCGAATCATGTCCACGATCATCACGTTTTCGGCGCGGTTCTTTTCGGAATGGTGCAGCCAGTCTGCGTTGGCGTTGTCTGCGGCCAGGGTGCGCCCGCGCGCGGCCGTGCCCTTCATCGGTTTTGACAGCAGTTGTTCGCCATCTAGCTTGAAGAATAACTCCGGCGAGGCGGAGCAAATGACGTGGCTGCCAATGTCCACAAACGCGGCGTAAGCGGCCTGCTGCGCCTGCGCCAACTGGCAAAACAACTCCCAGGCGTCCCCGTGAAATTGGGCGTGCAGCGGGAAAGTGTAGTTGACCTGGTAGGTAAGCCCGGCGGCAATGTAGGCTTTGATGCGCGCAATGGCGGTGTGGTAGGCGGATTCGGTGACGGCCGTTTGCCAGGCGCTCAGGCTGTACGTGGGCTGTGTTGAGGGTTGGGGCGGGGGGATGGGTTCTGGCTGCCGGTACAGGCCGAACCAGAGCAGGGGGG
>JACSRF010000556.1 GCA_014879875.1 Anaerolinea sp. | reverse complement strand
CGCTTATCTACATGAGCGCGAGACGATGAATAGCTCCTGACCTGCTTGCCTGCAAACTTGTTCTCATCTGGGGTTAATCAAGTGGGCGTTCGTTGCACGGTTGTTACCCATACCCCTTAAAGTGCTGCACGGGCATGACCAGCAGCGGCTGCCCTGCCGGATCAACGCCGTGACGGATGGCGCGTATCCAATCCGCGTCGCTGTAAGCCCCGGTAACGCCGCCTTCGCCGCCGGTCAGGTTTGCCGATACGACGGTGCCTATGGCGGGTTCATTGAAGAATGCCCGACCACGGAGCCCTTCGCCATGACATTCGCCGCAGGCAACCACGGCTTCTACCAGATGTTCACCACGGCCCAGGGTCTCCGCATTGCTGTCGATGGGGATTGCGGCCACGGCTACGTCGTACACCTGGTTCAGGCGCGAACGGCCGAAACTATACAAAACCAGCGCCGCGATCCCGACGATGATGATGAGACTGCCCAAACCAACAGCACTCCACTTGAATGCTTGTTTCATTTTATTGTTTCCTTTTGGCAGGCAGCATGAACCAAACGGCCGTTGCCCGCTCCGTTTCAGCGAAATAAGTTATTTGTAGTCAGGGATTTGGATCTAGTACAGCACAGTGGCGTTGCTCAGGAACCAGCGGGCGGCGGCTTCATCACCGGAAACGGCCGTGCGCCGCCTGGCATCATCTACAGAAATGCGCTCTGAAGCGCGCAAGTGCAGGTCAAACAGATCAATTTCCAGGGTGCAGTCCGGTTCCGCTTTGCTGCCAAATTGGTACGTTCCCGTTAGCGCCCCAGTGATTTGCAGTACGATGGTGCGCCCGGTCAGCGGCTTCTTCAGCTTCTTGGCAATGTCCAGCAGCACCAGATCGGTGAGACGGCCGTCGTGCTCCGGCGTGATCACCATCTTCTTGCCGGTAGCCACACAGATGTCGTAGCGGTGCATCCATTCGTCACGAGGGTAAATGATGTCCATCAGATAACCAAAGTTACCCACACCTGGGACAGGAACCTGACGAACCAACCAGGGCAGTTTCTGCCGGTTGCGGATGGCGACTGGTCCGCTTTGGCGGAATTCGTCGATGATTTCGGCCGTGGTTTTACTGGCGCGTTCCTCCACTTGCAGCCGGTTGACGCCATCGACAGGATTTTCAGCCTCTTTAATATAGGGATTGCGCACATTTTGCCGTAAGAATTCAGACAGGCTGGTGCTGCCGGTCATCGAGCCGGCCAGATGGGCCACCATCTCGCGCACGGCCCACTCGGTGCAGTAGGTCTGCTGCTGCCAGTCATCACCCTCCAGCGATTCCAGCAGGGCCAGCACGCGCTCAAATTCTATACGCGATTGTTGGCCCGCTTCAGCATGAGCGACGGGGGGTATGTCGCCGGCTTTTCTTACCATCGTATCGACTCCTAATGAAATTGACATTGGGTTACCTCCGTTATAATGAATTTACTTCTTCCAGGCGTCAAGAATGATCTGCACTGCCTGGGGAATTAGTTTGCCAAATCGCCCCTGGCCTACCGGCAGTTCCGGGCTGTTGGCCAGGTGCAGCTCCGTGAGGCCGTGTTGGAAAGCGATGATAAGATCACGCGCTTCTTCATACGGGATTTTGAGGGTGATTTCTTCCCTCTCCAAAAGCCGGGTAAATTGGCCTCTGACCGAGTCCAGGCGGGCCAGGCTGACGGCCATGCTTTCTTCTGAGGGCACAAAACCGGGGACCGGCCGTTGAAACATGAGCTGGTACAGATCCTGGTTTTCCTGGGCAAAACGCATGTAGGTGCTCATGGCGCTTTGCAGATTTTGCTGCAGCGTGCCGTCCTGATGCGGCCGTTCGTCCATCCATTGCCCAAACTCCACAAAGCCACGTCGGAACAGTTCATCGTAGATGGCGTTTTTGCTGTCAAAGTAGGTGTAGAGGGAAGGGGTGCGCATCCCCAGCCGCTTGGCAATGACGCCCAGGCTGAGCGCAGCCACCCCATTCTCCTGCATCTCTTCACGGGCGATGCTCAATATCTCTTCAATGGTTTCTTGTCTTACTTGTTCCCGTCTGGTAAATTGTTTCGCCATCTTGTTCCTAATGCCATTAAGTTTTCCTAATGCTATTAGGTAAATTGAGTTTTGTCAAGACCCAATTTAATAGATTGGACCAATTTATTCTCGTGGAAGGGTTTTTATAAAGTGCAAATTGGTCCAATCTTGTCTCGTCAAGCCATGATAAAATGACATCATATGGACACTGTCCAGTTTCGCTTTTACGCTGATCTGAATGATTTTCTCCCGCCGCAGCAAAGGCAACGGCCGTTTCGCAATCCAGTTTATGATGGTACACAATCGGTTAAACACCTCGTTGAATCGTTAGGCCAAAAACGAGCGAAGCTGTCAGGAAGTGCCACTTGTTGACCGTAAATTAGGCTGAAACGAAACAGAATTCTTCTTCTATTTCGTTGATTGCCCCAAAAGTGGCTATTTTCGCACCAGATAACGCGATTAAGACCGTAAAAAAACGAAATGGAGCGCCTTGAGGCTTCATGCCTGGTCAAAATCAGGCTTTTTATCCTGCAAAACACCAATTTCTAGTACAGGCTGGCGCAAATGCTTGTGCAAGTGTTCTCTGTAATAGTGGGGAAATCACTGGCTAAAGTTGCACACAGACTTGAGCCAGGCAATACTAGCCTCTATGTGGCACTTGGTGACAGCTTCGCTAGTTCTGGGCCGGATTGGCGGGTGCATGGCGTTTTGTACAAGCGGTATGTGGGTCAGTCGGCGGGGTTGACGCTGGCGCGGTTGGAGGAAACGGCCGTGTAGCTCAATGAGGTATGGTGACAGATGACACCTGGATGGAAGTCTTGGGAATGTCGCTGTTTGCAGGCTGGTTATCAGCTTGTAGGTGTGTTTGTACGGAGAAGGGTATGGGCATTTCTAATTGTCGTTGACAGGGCAAAGTGGCTCGTCTCTCTGTCCAGCCGGACGTATACCTGGTTGTTGTGCCTCTATCCATCCGAATGGCGGCAAAAATTTGGCGAGGAGATGCATCTGGTATTTACGGAAGCGGCAACTGTGGCGGCTCAACAAGGCGGCCTCGGTCTCTTTTTCTGGCGTGAACTGCGTGACACCCCCAAATCTTTGGCAAAGGTCTACTGGTATGGCTGGACAAAGAAGTGGCAGAAAGGGTTAGGACGCCTGCATGAGGCCACTTCTACCGCCGGACTACCCCCGCCGCCGCCAGACGGCCGTGATTCCTGGCGACAGGCAGTATTAGAATTGAGCCTCTTCTTACTGGCCACTCTCCTCTTGCTTTTAGTCACTTACCGGCCGCTTATCGCATTACCCCCAGGCTGGCAGCGCGATATGGGTTTCCTGGAACAGATCATCGTCCCCTTAGCCCTACCTATCTTTCTACTGGGGCTGGCGCGTGGCCTGCCCCGCTGGGCCTATCCATCTGGTGGGCTGTTGACAGGCTATTACGCCCTCGCGGCCAATCAATTCGGGTTACGGCCGTTCCTGGTAGTCATATTGTTGGCTATCACGGTCCTGGCCCTGGTGGCCTTAGCCACTAACCCCCAGCCCGCACCCCTACCCATCCCGCTGCGCCGGATTGGGCAAAGCCTTTCATTGGACTGGTCGCGCCTCTCCTTTGCCATTTACGGCGCACTGCCTTTGGTAATCATCATCGCTTTTGATGATGGTTATGCTAACAACCGGACGCCCTATCTGGCCCTGGCCGTCCTGGTGATGGTGGCCGGGGCCCTGCTCTACACCCGCAGCCACCAAACCTTGACGCAGCTCGGTGTTTTGGTAGGCGCCATGTCGCTGGCCATCTGGACCGCCTGGCTGGACAAGCTCTCTTTTGCCGGTGGCCTGGAAAATTGGATCGCGGCCCCCTATCCCGGTACGGCTGATCTTGCCTGGACGATGCGATTATGGCTCACCTGGACGTTCCTGATTGTAGCTCCTACACTGCTTACGACTCTTAGCCGGGCAGCCAGACCGAAACGCACGTTCTCTTTGTAGAGCGAATTTCAAAATCGCCCTACCTTTACGAAGGAGTCCAAGTTACGATGACCGCAATCTCCTCAATCTTGCTCCTGGCGCTGCCGTTGGGCCTGGTTATTGCCGCCGGGACGCTCATTCGCCGGCGAGGGGATCCCGCTACGGCCGAACGGCGTACCTTCCTGTTCCTGGTCTGGACAGGTATGGGGCTCCTGGCTGCAATTCTGGCTTTTCCCCGGCTGCTACCTCAGACTGGGAATAGCTGGGCCACCCTGCTGGCGCCAATAACGTCCGGGGTGATCGCCCTGACCTTTGTTCACAGCCGCGAATGGGCCAGCTTGCGCCGGGGCGAAAAAGCACTGATTTTTCTGGCCTTGATTTGCCTGGCGGGGCTGGTGGCCCCACCTCTCTGGCGTGGCATCGTGGCCGGGAATTGGCAGCTATTGGGCCTGGATTTCCTGATTCCGGCTATTTTGTTGATCGCCGCGCTGCTGGCGGCCGTCTGGATGCTGGGTAAGCATTATCCGCTCCTGCCCGGCGTAGTTGTTCTGTTCTGCCTGGCCTTGTTCAACCTATCAGGGATGACAGAACTGCCCTTGCCCGGTGAATCACCAGGCTGGTTGTCACTATGGCGCATGGCCGTTTACCTGGCGCTACCTATCCTCACCGTGGTTACTGTGGCAACATTGATCGTCAACGGGCTGATGATATTACCGCCTTCTGGTAAAACCGGCCCCATCCCCTGGCGGCCCGCGAGCGGGCGGCTGGCGCTGGCTGCTCTCCTGCTAGGCGGCTTTGTTTACACTTTCTGGTGGGTTTGGGTTTGGGACAGCACCGACGATGGTGTACGTGGGTATCTCATGATTCAGGTATCTACGCTGGCAGCCATTACCGTTGGGATGGTCATCGCCATGACCACTACTGGCTGGCGGCGGTGGCTCGGTTTGCCATTGGCGATAGTGGTTATAGGCATGATGTTTGGCACCGCCAGTCTGGCAAATGGTGACCGCAGCCCGCATCACCGGGTCACCGAAGCCCGCGCCACCCGCATCCAGGCGGCGCTGGAACATTTTCAGGCGGAGACCGGAAGCTATCCGGCGGAATTGGCAGCGCTCGTTCCGGCTGAACTGTGGTGGATTCCTCAGCCGATGATCCTGCCAGATCAAGAATGGTGTTACGAAGGTGGCACGGACTATTTCCGGCTGGGGGCGCTTTACCGGGAATACTGGAGCACCCCCTTTCTTGTGGTGCAGGTCTATGCCTCTGCCGGCGATGTACCGGAGACAAGCTGGGAATGTGACCGGCAACTGGCCGAAATCGGGCCGCAGTACGAGATGGTGTTCAACACTCCGGCCACACCTATCCCCCTGCCCGCCAGCACCGTTTCTGTGGCGCGAACGGCCGTCGAACCTGTCCTGCGTGGCAACTCTTTTTCGGTGGGCAGCTGGTCGCCGGATGGCGCTTATCTCGTCTTTGGCCTGACGAGCTATTATGGGGAACTTGGGGACCAGATGGAGATTGACCTGCATTTTCTCCAGGCCGAAACAGGTGAGGTTTGTGAAGCAGGCGGCCCTGGATGGCGGGCAGGACAGTATTCGGACGGTTTGCGCGAACATTCTGCCTGGCTGGCGGACGGCCGTCTCCTGTACGTATCTGAAGACGGTGAAATGATGGCTCTCACGCCCTGCGCCGACAGCGTTGAGGATTTGGCGGTTCGCTACCCGGTCACGTTTACTCGCGCGCTTTCTTTTAACCAGGCAGGCGAATGGACGCTGTTGCAAAGCCAGGATGCTTACTGGCTCCTGGACGCGGCCAGCTTGGATGCCTGGCCAATCACCGGTATTGCCGCAAATCCATCCGAAATTTACTGGGCCTGGTACGCCTGGTCGCCGGGTGGCGAACGTCTGGCTTTGTCCCTGATGAGTGGCCCAGACTTAAGTGATGAAGCCAGCCTCATCATCGTGGATGTGGCAACCAGGAGTGTAGAGAAAATTTGGCCGCTGGCCGCTGCTTCGGATGCCAGCCTGCCTATCGTGGAGTGGTTGGCGGGTGACGAATTGCTGGTACACGGCCGCAAGCCGCTCCTCATGGACCTCCGCGCTGACCCACCGCAGACAACAGACCTCATCGGGGACATCTTCCTGCTGGATGCTGAGTATCCCACCGATTTCTCCTCCCTGGACTCTCTGCCCAATCTGGCCGGAGATGGCTATTACGTGGGCGTCCGGGCCAACCACCCGCGTAATCAGGGGGTGTACCTGTATGCTTCGGCAACGGGCCAGGTGGAGCTGTTCCAACATGACAGTGACTCCCTGTTCTTCTTTCCCGGCGGCCAATGGTTACGACTTCCCAAATGGGAGGACACGCCAACCTACCGGGATGAATATGAGTTGGTCTGGCTAGATGAGACCAGGCAAACGCGCCGGCTGGCAGTAGAAGGCCATACCCCGCGCAGCCATCCGCAGCTATTCCCCGTTTACCTGCCCAGCCGCGCCCAACTGGTCTTTAGCTCCTCGCAGGGTATTTCGTTGGTGTCGCTCCCCGATGGCGAGACACTTCGTTTTTGGGAACCGGCCGGTGGGCGGGATTTCTATCGCATCCTGGCCACGCCCAACGGGGAGGCGCTGGTAGCTGTCTCTGATGGGGACGGGTTGTATTATCTGCCACTGCATGAGGAGTGATGCGTGATGCGTGAGGATGCGGACATCAACAGAATGCAGGAGAATTTTTACCGGTCGTTGTTCATCGGGTTCGCGGCGGCCGCTTTGGTTGGGGCCAGCCTGGCAGCGACTTTTGCTTCTGCCACTTCGATGGGATGGCTGGTCATCCTGGTCGTAGTTGCTGCTTTTGGACTGGTTGGTGGGCTGGTGGGCTGGATGGGGTGGCAAAAAGGGCGCAGCCACACGGCCGTTGCCCTCATCAGTTTCATTGCCCCGCTCACCAGCTTTTTGCTGGCCCTCAGGATACCGGGGATCGTCATAGGTTATTTTGGGTGGGAGGCGGCCGGTTTTGTCACGGCCGTTATCCTCTGGTTTGTATTGAGCGTGGCTGGGGGTTGGCTGCTTATCTTTCGGCCACGAGTATCAACGATGTGGCGCGTTTTCTTAATCTTTGCCGGTTTGCTTATACTGTTATCCCTGGCCTATTGGGTTTATTTACTCTTCTTTTTCTCGTTTGAACGGCCGTCGCGGGTTCACGAAATCGGCCTTGCCGACCTGAATGGGAACGGTTACCTGGATGCCTACCTCAACATCGGGTCAGGCGGCAACGAACCTTACGTGCAACCCGACTATATCCTGTTTAATGACGGCAACGGCCAGTTCACTGACGGCCGCGAATTACCAGACCGATGGCCCGGCAGAGGCATCACGCTGGGCGACCTCAACGGCGATGATCTGGCCGATATTCTGCTAGATATTGACGGCGGTGGCATCGTTTACCAAATCAATCAAGGGGGCAACCGTTTTCTGACGGGTAGTTTTCTGGCTGGGACCGCTCCAGGCCCAGTAGGCGTGATGCAAATGAAGCCAGAGCTGGCTGATCTCAACGGGGATGGGTATCTGGACGTTTTTGCCGCTGGCTGTTGTGGCCGGAAGAGTTCCCTGCGCCCTGAGGGTGGCGACCATCTTCTCTCTTACAGTCTGGTGTGGCTCAACGATGGTCATGGTCGCCTGGTGAGCAATGGGCAAATCATTGGGCAAATGGGCAGCAATGCCGTGGCCCTGGCCGACTTGAACGGCGATGGCTCGCTTGATGCCTTCCTGGCAAATGGCCGTACCCTGGATACCAACGGCGAAGACCACCTCAATACCCCCAACACCGTCTGGTTTAACGACGGACAGGGGTACTTCACCGATAGCGGCCAGCGGTTGGGGGAGATGGAAAGTACGGCCGTTGCCCTGGGTGACGTAAACGGCGATGGTTTTCTGGATGCGGTAGTGGGCAATCGTGGCGCAGACGAGGTATGGCTCAATGACGGACAGGGCAACTTTAGTCTGGGGCAGCGTTTCGGCAGGGGATTTGCCTGGTCTGTCTTCCTGGCTGATTTAGATGGTGACGGCGATTTAGACCTGGTGACGGGCAACGAAACGAACGGCCGTGTCTGGCTCAATGATGGCAATGGTCATTTCCGGCGCGGACAGGAGTTTAGCTACGGCCGTTACGAAGCGATTGCCCTGGGCGACGTGACCGGGGATGGTATCGTGGACATCTTCGTGGCCGGTGTGGAATCGTATCAGGTGTGGCGTGGGGTGGGGGACGGCCGTTTCATCCCCGACTCGCGTACTCATTATCGCTGAATTATTTAGGCCTAACGATATTTTTTCCGGGGAGTGTGACGCTAAGGCGTCTCACATCTTATGGTTCGATAGATCAACCCTAACCCAAACCGAGGACAAATAACTGGTATGGATGCAGAAAAATTGCGGTTGGCCCAGACAATTGATACCTGGGTACAGGACATCGTCCGGCGAAGCAACAGTGACGATCAGGCGGATGAACAAATCCTGGAAAGCATGATTGACTACATGGGGCCATTCAAGCAGCTTTTGGATACCTGCACCAATGCGCGAAGTGATTCAGAAATGGTACGACTGGCTGAAACGGGCCACGTCAACTGAGAAAGAAGAGTATCACACGTGTACAGCGACGGCCGTCAACTGTGGGCGACGGATGGTTACAGCCTGCACGCCCGGCAGGTGGCTACCGAGAAACAGGGTCACGTTACATTAGACGAGAATGGTTTGTTTCAGGTGGATGGTAACGGCCGTCCAAAACATTTGCCAATCACCAAGTAGCTGGCCGTCCGAGGCATTGCGCCAGCGTCGGCTGGACGGAATGTTAGGGCGCATTTCTAAGTGCGAACGAAACACTGTAATAACGCACTTCGACATTGTTTACCATTGTAAGGCATAAGATAATTTCGGGTCGGGATCACGGCATATCACAAGACCCTTAACCCCTTGACTATTGGTGCAGAGATTTTGCTTTACCCATCCCATATACCGAAGAACTTGCCCAACAACCTGATCTGAAGGGCGACCCTTTTTCAGCTCGATTACTACAAAAGAATTCGATTCCCGCTCCACTGCTAAAACATCAATCGGGCCAATGCCGGTTGAATATTGCTGACCGTCATTGCCATCCAAATCTTCATAGATTTTCAGTTTCCCTTTGAATATCGCATTGAAGTTGCTGACGATAAATTCCTCGAGATATTTTTCCAGCACAAACTCGTTTGGATTTTCAATCGGCTCTTCTGAGGGAAAGTGTGAATCTGTACCTTCCATAAGTGAATGGTATTGGCTTTCAGTGGTTTCATAAACCGAGTGCATTGGAAAGACAATACTTGTGAAAGCCTTGTTGCGTGGTTGGCTGTCCCATTCAACACCCAAAAAGTTTGGGTGAGAATTTTCCGGGGATGCTAGATAGGGGTTATTACCAGGAGTATAAAAACCAGTTTTGATTACCTTGCCAACCGCCGCCAACACTTTTCTGCCCCGTCTCGCAATTACTATGTCGCCCACAGAAATCTCGTTGTAAAATGACCAAAGCATGTTTACGAAAAGAGATTTGGTTGCGTTCGGCCTATTTGGATAAGCCAAAGCCACAGCTTCGCCAAGTGCTTCGTGGGTCATTTTAGATGGGTCGCCAACCTGACTCCATCCTATGGAAATCACGTTATGGGCAAGATCAAACTGCCAAACCTTATCGAATGCTTCGTAGTTTTTAGATTCAAATGGAGCGATTATCCAATAACGTGTCATGATTGCCTTATGTAATAAATGTGTGCCCTAACGAAGTAAGGATTCATGCGGCGCGGAGCCTGCGGAGCCGCCGCATAATGGCATTCTGCGAATGTGGCATTCTGCGAATGTGGCATTCTGCGAATGTGGCATTCTGCGAATGTGGCA
>JACSRF010000178.1 GCA_014879875.1 Anaerolinea sp. | reverse complement strand
CTGGCGCGCGTCACCGACTACAACTTTTTCAAGCCCACCTCCCTCACCCACGCCGGGGATGACCGCCTCTTTGTCACCGAACAGCAAGGGGTCATCCGCATCATCGCCAACGGCCGTGTCCTGCCCGACCCCTTCCTCTACATCGTCAACCGCGTTGGCTCCAACGAATATGAGCAAGGGCTGCTCAGCGTCGCCTTCCACCCGCGCTATGCCGAGAATGGGTACTTTTACGTCAACTACACCAACACCAACGGCCGTACCGTCGTCTCCCGCTTCCAGGTCAGCGCCGATAACCCAAACCTGGCCAGCGCCAACAGCGAACTCATCCTGCTCACCATCCCCCAGCCCTACGCCAACCACAACGGCGGCCAGGTGAAATTCGGGCCAGATGGCTACCTCTACGTGGGCATGGGCGACGGCGGCAGCGCCAACGACCCGCTGCGCGCCGGGCAAGACCTGAACAACCTGCTCGGCAAACTGCTGCGCCTGGACGTTGATTTCAACCCCGACGGCTATGCAATTCCTGCCGACAACCCGTTTGTCACCGACGACAATGCCCGCAACGAAATTTGGGCCTACGGGCTGCGCAACCCCTGGCGTTTCAGCTTCGACCGGCTCACCGGCGACCTGTTCATCGCCGACGTGGGGCAAAATTTGTGGGAAGAGATCAACTTCCAACCGGCCGCCAGCCGCGGCGGGGAAAACTACGGCTGGCGCATCATGGAAGCGAGTTACTGCTTCATGGCTGACGCCTGCGACCAAACCGGGCTGATACTGCCCATTTTTGAATACAACCATGAACTGGGCTGCTCGGTTACCGGCGGCTACATCTATCGCGGTGCGGAACTCTCCTTGTATGGCAACTATTTCCTGGGGGATTACTGCCAGGGCACAATTTGGGGACTGACTCCTACCGACGCTGGCGGCTGGCAGGCCACTGTCGTTTACCAGGGAGCGGGCAACATTTCCAGTTTTGGCGAAGACGTGAATGGGGAGCTATATGTGCTGAACCATTTGGGGAGTGTGTGGCAGATACGGCCGTAACGATTGCGTATTGATGGTTACGTAATACGCCATACAACCACCACTCAAAGCCGCACCTTCACGCTCCCCCCTTCCTCTTTTACCGCATACCGCTGCAAGCAGTACATTTCATCAGGCGGGAAAAGGATACGGCCGTTGCCCACGTCAAACTTATAATCATGCTCCGGGCAGCGAATCTTGCCGCGATGCAGTTCCCCCTGTGACAAATCGGCCGCCGCGTGTGGGCAAATGGCGCTAAACGCCACCACCCTTCCCTGCCAGCGCGTCAAAATCACCTTCTTTCCCGCCAACTTCACCGTCGTCATCCCATTTTCATGCACGGCATCGGCAGCGACGGCCGTATAAAACCCATCATCACCCGCTTTCACTTTCTTCAACTTTGCGTCTTTCTCCCTTTGTCCCTTTGCGTTAAAAACTCTTACCCATCGCGTAAGCATCTGACTTGTAAGACGCTACGTCTTTTGCCAGACAATGCTGGCACAAGAAGGTGTAAACACAGATAGGAAGAACACAGATAAAGCCAAAAAAGAACTGTGTTTTTCGGCATGGT
>JACSRF010000669.1 GCA_014879875.1 Anaerolinea sp. | reverse complement strand
ATTGGAACCGGTTCCAATCAGGCATATCAGGTCATTTTGTACACTTTGCATTGCAGCGCGATTTTTCGCAATCGCGCTGTTGCTCAGGAAGAGAGAAGGTGCGGGATGTCATCCATTACCATTCGGGACGTAGCCAAAAAAGCGGGCGTAGGCGTGGGCACCGTGTCGCGTGTGCTCAATGATCGCAATGCCGTCAGCGATGGCACGCGCCAGAAGGTATTGGCCGCCATTGATGACCTGGAGTATATGCCCAATCCGGCGGCGCGCCGTCTTTCGCGTGGCAAAACAATGGTCATTGGCGCCATTGTCCCTTACTTCACCAACCCCTCCGTTGTGCGCCGCCTCCAAGGGGTCGTTTCTGTCGTGAACGGCAGCGGGTATGATTTTGTGCTGTTTGATATTGAAAAGATCGAACAGCGCGTTGGGTTTGGGCGCAACATTCCGCGCCGCCAACTGGTTGACGGTTTGTTAATCCTCTCCTTAAACCCAACGGATGAAGACGTTGAGGAACTGCGGCAAGCGAACTTGCCGACGGTGCTTGTTGACGCCAACCATCCTGAATTAAGCCGGGTGCGCGTGGATAATGTTGCCGGGGGCTATCAGGCGACACGGCATCTCCTGGCATTGGGACATCAAAAAATCGGCTATATTAGCGACTTTTTGGACGATCCCTTTAATTCCCCGGTGCGGGATCGCCTGCAAGGGTATCGCCAGGCGTTGGCTGAAGCGGGTATCTCGTTTCGGCCTGAATACCATCAACAAGGTGTACACGGCCGTTTACCGGCGCGGCAGATGGCCTGCACGATGCTGCAATTACCCGATCCGCCTACGGCTTTCTTCGCTTACAGCGACACCCAGGCGGTTGGCGTCATTGAAGCAGCCCGCGAATTGGGACTGCGTATCCCGCAAGATTTATCGGTCATCGGTTTTGATAACATTGAAGCATCAGAGTACCTGAACCTGACGACGGTCCGGCAGGGTTTGTTTGATTCCGGCATACAGGGCTGCCGGCTGCTGTTGACCGAGATGCTCGATCCCCCAGCCAGCCCAACGGAACTCTTGCTGCCCACAGAAATCGTGATCCGGCAGACGACGGCCGTTTACCATTCATAAACCCAGGCGGGTATGAATCTCACATAAAAAGGAGGTGGAACCGTATTGAGTTAAGAACACACCCACAACAAAATAGTCAATCAAGAGACCTTGCAGGTCTGCAAAAAAATTTTCTCATGGAGGAGAAATTAAATCATGAATAAGAGTAATTGGTTCCGTTTATTAGTATTGCTGCTGGCGCTGACCTTTGTCATGGCCGCCTGCTCTTCTGGTGCAAACAATACGACCGCGCCGGTCGAAGAAACGGTGGTCGAAGAACAACCGGTCGTGACTGAGCCAGCGACCGACACGCCAGACACCCCGGCGCAAGAGATGGCCGACGTTGATTTTGCGGTTATGCCGGGTGGCGCTCTCGAACAGGCCATCAAAGGTGAATTTGCCGGAACAACCGTCACGGTGGATGGCGCTTTTGAAGGCAACGACGTAGATGGCGTGAAATTCAAAGAATCCGTCAAAGCCTTTGAAGAGGCGACAGGCATCAAAGTCAATTACATCGGC
>JACSRF010000552.1 GCA_014879875.1 Anaerolinea sp. | reverse complement strand
GTCGAAGGAATGACAATTCGCGGACTAATTTGTAAAGGACAACTTCCGCTTTTTGAACCATGCCAAAAATGGAGCCTTGTTCGGGCGAGTTTTGCGCTATTGCTAAATTTCACTCAAATTGCACTATGGTATTCTTGGCATTTCCTGGGGTATCGCTTACCATACAGTCAGGAAGAAGGAGAAGCCTGCGCCATTGCCCTCAGGCGAGTTCCCCTTTTGGATATGTACTGATTACTTTTAACAGATGGACTTTAAGCAAAACCGTCGTCACCTGGCAGCGCCGGGCGAGAGAATGCCCGCATCAGAAGTGATTGCGAACCGTTTCATCATTCAGGACCTGCAGCGGGACATCATTGGCCGTGGTGGCATGGGTACCGTTTATCGTGGTCAGGATACGTTGACGGGGGAAGTTGTTGCTGTCAAAGCATTGAATCCTGATCTGGTGACGGCGAACCCCGATATTGTCACCCGTTTTCACCGTGAAGCGGAAGCCCTGCGCCAGCTCGATCACCCGAATATTGTCAAAATGATTGCGGCGATTGAGGCCGACGGCCGTCATTATTTAGTCGTTGAGTATGTCGGCGGCGGGAACCTGCGTCAATTGTTGGATCGTGAAAAAAAACTGCCCATTAATCGCGTGCTGCAAATTGCCCTGGAATTGGCCGACGCCCTCAGTCGCACCCACCATTTGCGCATCATCCATCGTGACCTGAAACCGGCCAACGTGCTTTTAGCGTATGATGGCACGCCCAAACTGACTGACTTCGGCGTCGCCAGCATGGCCGATAGCAGCTATTTAACCCAAACGGGGATGTGGGTAGGCACGCCGCATTATCTTAGCCCGGAAGCGTGCAACGGGGAAAAACTTGACGCGCGCGCCGACATTTGGGCATTTGGGGTGATGCTCTATGAAATGTTGGCCGGTAAAGTTCCCTTTGCCGGCGACACGCTGATGGCGACGCTCACGGCCATTTTTCGCCATCCGCTGCCCGATTTATCCCTCATGCGCGCCGACATCCCCGAAGCGTTGTTGACGTTGGTGCAGCATATGTTGGTTAAGGAGCGGGATCAACGGATTGGCAGTATGCGCCTGGTAGCGGCCGAACTGGAAGCCATTTTACAGCGCAAACCGTCGCCTGGGCAGTTAAAGTCATTGCAAACGATTGAACCATTGGACCTGACGCGGCTGCCATTGCCAGAATTTGAGACGATGGTGGGTGAAGCGCTGAAGCATTACCGTGAAGGGGATTGGGTGGGGTTGGCCGAGTCGCCATTGGCGCGCAGTCCGCTGGTGGAGCCTTGTTTTTTGCCCGGCGAACCTGTTACCGGGGATACGCGCGCGCAGGCGCTGCAAGTGATGCTGCGCTGGGTTATCGAAAAACTGAACCCAGGAGGGCAGCATAGCTGGTTGGGCAGTTCGTGGCGACATTACAATATTCTCTATCATTTTTATGTGGAAGGGCGGCGCGTGTCTGACCTGGCGGAGTTGATGGCGATCACCCAGCAAACGTTTTATACCGGTTGGCGGCCACAGGCGATCACGGCCGTTGCCACCGTTTTACAAGAAGAATTAACAAGCGGCCGTGAAGTACGCGAGCGCCAACGGTTTGCCATCACGTCACGGTATCATCGCTGTACGGCCGTCGAGCGCCAGCTTGTGCGCCTGCTGACCATCTTTGCCAACGGTGAATTTGTGCCGGTTGATTGGATCTATAATCTGCTGCCAGACGTAGACGTGCCCATTGTGCTGCATCGCCTGGTTGAAGCCCATTTCCTGCAATGGAATGAGCCGCTCACCGCCATTCGCCTGCACCCCTCCATTCATCCGCATCTCATTGGGTTGCTGTCGTTGCCCGAACGCAGTCGCTGGCATCATGCGTCCGGGACGTTGTATGCTCACGATCAGGCCTATCTGCAAGCCGCGCGCCATTTTCGCCAGGCCGGTGACTACCATCGCGCTGCGCAAGTTTTGATAGAGCGCCGCCAGGACATTTTTGATCAGCTGCAGGTTGAAGACCTTCGCATTTTGCTGGAACAGTTTCGCCTTCCCGAATTAGCCGGTGAACCGGATACCTGGGCCAGGCTCAAACTGGTGGCGGGTAAGGTTGCCGAGTATCTGGAAGATATTGAGTCGGCGTTGGCTGAGTATGGCGAAGCGTTGGCCGCGCCGGACATTTTTGTCAAAGCCGAAGCGTATTATTTGCGCGCCAAAGCGTTCCAGCGGCACAATTTAGATGAATCCCTGGCCCATTTTGCTTATTGCATTGAACTGGTTGAGAAAAACTTGTTGACGACTTCACACGCCCCAAACCTGCCGCTCGTGAAGCTGCTCATTCGCATTTATATTGACCGCGCCTGGATTTATATTCAGGAACGGCCGAACTGGGACAAAGCGCAAGCGGATTTAGACCACACCGAAGAGATTATGCAAGTGGTTGCAACCAACGATCGGTCAGCCTGGTCTGATTTTTACAATGCGCGCGCCGGTTTAGCGCATCGCCTGGGCGATTCAGCCAAAGCGATTTTTTACCATCAGCAAGCATGGCTGGCCGCCAGTGAAACAAAAGATATTGATTTGATGATGAAAACGGCCTTCAATTTAGGCCGCGATTACGTATGGGCCAAACAGTATGCGCCTGGCCTGGAGTATTTGCACAAAAGCCATGAGTTTGCCCGGCGTGTTGGTAATGTGCAGATGCAGGGCATGAGCATGAAGGGCATCGGTAATTGCTATTTCTTTCAGGGGGCGTATGAGGAGGCAATTACCTGTTACAAGCAGGCGTACCAGATTCTGGTCGAAGCCAGAAACCTGAATTGGCGTGCGACGCTTTGTTATGACCTGGCCGAGGTTTACGCCGAAATTGGGGATTGGGCAGGGGCGCAGGCGTTGTTTGCCGAGGGTGAGACGCTCGCCAGGGAATTAGGACAAGAGCGGTACCTGACGGCGTTTGCGGCGCTGTCCAGGCGTTATCCGGCGTTGGCGACGACGCTCCATCCTCGGCAGGAGCAGGCGCTGCGTTATTTGCAGGCGCACGAAAAAATTGGGATGCAGGCGTATATAGATTTAACGGCCGTTTCGCGCAGCCAGGCGCACCGTGATTTGAGTGATTTGGTAGAACGGGGGATACTACAGCGGGTTGGGAAGGGGCGGGCGACGCATTATGCGCGCATAGATGATGTGATGCATGGCGCGTGACATTCAAGTTTCATAATACAAACGAGGTGACAGGTGCAAAGATTATTGTGGGTATGTTTCATGTTTCTGGCCGTCGGCCTGCTGGTTGCTTGTGATGATGAGTTTGACGATCTGGAGGTGGAAGACGCTGATTTTGTGACGATTGCCGATGCTGAAGATGTGGCGTCGCCGCCAACGGCCGTTTCCGCCACCTATGAACCCGACGACTGCCCCTTCGACGTTCCCAGAGGCTACGACATTGCCTGTGGCTATCTCACCGTCCCGGAAAATCGCAGCAAAGCGAATGCGCCAGACATCTATCTGGCCGTCGCTATTGTGCGCGCGCGTGATGGCGCGACCGCCCCACCCATCATCTACCTGGCGGGCGGCCCCGGCAGCAGCGCCCTCGACGAATTCCTCGCCGACCCGGAAGGGTGGGAATATCCGTTCACGCGCCACCGCGACCTCATCTTGCTTGACCAGCGCGGCACAGGGTATTCGCAGCCCACGCTCGACTGCCCCGAATTTGACGAAGCGGACGAGGATGAAAACCCGGACGAATTGTGCTACGAGCGTCTACTGAACGAAGGAATTGACCTGGCCGCTTACAACACGGCCGAAAACGCGGCCGACGTGGAAGCGCTGCGCCTGGCGTTGGGCATCGAACAATGGGACCTGCTGGGCATCTCCTATGGGACGCGCCTGGCGTTGGCGGTGATGAAACAGCACCCTGCCGGTGTGCGCAGCGTCATTCTCGATTCTGTTTTCCCGCCTAACGTAGATACGCCATTGGAAGATGTGCTGAGCACGATGGCTGCCCTTAACCGGTTGTTTGCCGAGTGCGAACAAGATGATTATTGCGCCGCGGAGTACCCTGATTTGGAAACGGTGTTCCTGGAAACGGTCGCCTGGCTCAATGAAGATGAGGACGTGGAAATCTATGGGGATGATTTGCTGTTTGCCGTTTCCAATGCGTTTAATGACACGGAACTGATCCCGCTGCTGCCCTACGTCATCTACGAAGTCGCCGATGGCAATTTTGCGGCGCTGGATGAGATTGGGTTTGAGTCGGGTTACGGCCGTACCGCCTACCAAAATGACGACGCCGACTATGGTGACAGCGAAGGCATGTACAATTCTGTTATCTGCCACGATGAGTATGCGCTGGGGGATTATGAACGGGTGGAAACGGCCGTTGTCGGGCAGGTTCCCGAAGAGCTAGAAGCGGGGCTGCTGCAAAGCGCCTTTGACCTGACAACCGTCTGCGCCTATTGGAACCCCAAACAGCGCACCGATAACTCCCCCGTTGCCAGCAGCATTCCCACGCTCATTTTGGCCGGCCAATATGACGTGGCGACGCCGGTACATTGGGCTTACCTGGCGGCGGAAACACTCACCAACGCCTACGTCTACGAATTCCCCGGCGCTGGTCACGCGCTGCTGGGTGGCGTCACCTGCGCCATTGACATCACCGCCCAATTCCTCGACCGCCCCAACGCCGCCCCCGCTGATAGCTGCATTGCGGAAATAGCCTGGCCTGATTTCCAGTAAGGAATAAAAATTTAACTGGTTCTAACGAATTTTCGTTCCTTAACTACCATCAAATTTGAATTGATCAGCCCCACATTTTCAGTTAACAGGCGGTTAACTTGTAAATGAACTGCCTTGCTTGTTTTTTCCTTGTGCGCTTTCCATAATTGCGAACAACTTATTTTGACAAAGGAGACAAGCATGAAGTTTTATCGTCTGATGATTGTTGGTTCTTTTCTATTGCTCACAGGGTGGCTGGCAGCCTGCCAGTCAACGACGCAACCGGCCGTAAATGCAACGGCCGTGCCCAACACCCCTGGTAAATTGATCATCTATTCCGGGCGCAGCGAAAGCCTGGTACAGCCGCTCATTGACCAGTTTGCTGCGGCGACGGGCATTGACGTGCAGGTACGCTATGGCAGCACATCGGAAATGGCGGGGCTGCTGTTGACGGAAGGAGATAAAAGCCCGGCCGATCTCTTTTTTGCACAAGACCCTGGCGGCATGGGGGCGGTGGAAGCGGCCGGCCTGCTGGCGACGCTGCCCGCTGACCTGGTTGCCTCAGTAACGCCCCGTTTTGTCTCGCCAACGAACCGTTGGGTGGGCGTTTCGGGACGGGCGCGGGTGGTGGCGTATAACACCAATACCATCACCGACCCGGCGACGCAGTTACCGGATGATTTGCTGGGGTTTACGGCGCCGGAGTGGAACGGCCGTATCGGTTGGGCGCCCGGCAATGGTTCTTTCCAGGCAATGGTGACGGCGATGCAGGTGACCTGGGGCGAAGAAAAAACACGGGCATGGCTGGCCGGTATTATCGCCAACAATCCGGTCGTGTATTCTGGCAACACGCCGATTGTTGAGGCTGTGGCTCGCGGCGAAGTGGAAGTAGGCTTTGTCAACCATTATTATCTGTATCGTTTTCTCACCGAACAGGGAGAATCCTTTGCGGCGCGCAATTATTTCTTGCCCGGCGGTGGTCCAGGGTCGTTGATTATGGTTTCGGCGGCGGGGGTGCTGCAAACGGCCGTTAACCATGACAATGCGCTGCGCTTTATTGAATTCTTGTTGTCTGTGCCGGGGCAGCAATATTTTGCGTCACAAACGTTTGAATATCCGGTGGTCGCCGGGGCTAATATGGTGGCCGGGCTGCCTCCGCTGGCCGAGCTGGAAGCGCAGGCCATTGACATTCCCCTGACAGATCTGGCCGATTTGCAGAAGACGCAAGATTTGCTGTTGGACGTCGGCGCGATTGAGTGACGTGGGGTATTGCCTGGTGATTACCCATATCCCTTGCGTTTATTACCGTTCATCGTTCTGTCGCAGCGCCAGAATGGTATTGCCCAGGAACAGCAGCAGCGTCAGGGCGTTGAGCAGGCCGCCCCACTGCCGCCCGGCCGGCCACGCCAGCAGGTCGCCGCCGACGCGCAGCATGAGCGAGAGGTGCAGCGCCAGCAGGTGGCTGTAAAAACGGGGGCTATAGGGCATGGGGCGGTTGAGGATGGCGGGAAAGATGATGGGCGCGTGGCCGAAAATCATGGCAAAGACGAAGCCGAGGAAAATGGCGTGCAAAATGGCGTCGTAAATGGGGCCGGCCGCCACGCCGCCATACCATAAGGCGAGCCAACCGCCCATGCCCAGCCACACATAACCGGAGAAAAGGGCGACCGCAATGAAGCGAGTGAGGCCAATTTGGCGGAGATTGCGCCGGGCAATGTCATACGTCAGCAGCCAGGCGGCTAAGAGGATCATGCCGACCCCGCTGACGCGCATCCCCAGGCCATAAGCGTGGAGGGAGAGGAGGACGCCGCTGCTGAAAACGGCCGTTGCCCCGACAAACAACCCCTGTACCCGCCGCGACAGCCGCAGCACCCGGTCTAGCTCCAGCCGTTCCCCGGCAATGGTCAGGATCAAAAAGGCTAACCACCACAATGTTACCCGATAGATGGGCCAGCCTGACCATTGCAGCGCATTGCCAATGAACCAGGACAATGCCCCGGCCGCCATGACCAGCGTGTAAATGGTGAGATGCTGCCGGATCATAAACCCGAACAGAATGAGTAACCCCAGGCTGCCCACCGTCAGCAGCCGGTTGCCCCAACTCCATGACAGCCCGGTCAGCAAGACGAGGCCACCCACGCCGCTGACCAATGCGGGCACATAAGCCCACCGTTTGTTCAAGGCAACGGCGCGCTCCAGGGCGATCAGTGTGCCGAGAAAGCCGGAAATCATCAGGGGACCATGGGCGGCAGGCAGGGTGGGCTGCCAGGAGGGCCATTGCCAGCCGATGCGCAGCAGCCCGGCCCACAGCGCGGCCAGCAGGGCGAGAATGGCGAGAAAGAGGAAGGGGAGGCGGGTTTTGGACATGGGTTTGGTCGGTAATCGGTAATCGGTAATCGGTAATCGGTAATCGGTAATCGGTAATCGGTGGTCGGTAATCGGTAATCGGTGGTCGGTAATCGGTGGTCGGAATACTGCACCATTCACCGATTACTGTTCACCGATTACTGTTCACTGATTACTGTTCACCGATAACCGTTCACCGTCCCGGTGGGAAGATGCTGATGGCGTCGTTGGGGGAGACGGGTTGGGTCAGGCCACCGGTATAGGCCAGGTGACGGCCGTTGCGCAGCACACGCCATCCATGTTTCAACTGGTGTTGCGGCGTCACGGTTAGCCAGGGCGTGCCACTTTCATCCAGGCGTTCCCCATCTTGCCAGGTGACGTCGAATACTTCCGGGCGTGTTTGCGGGTAGTAGTTGAAGAATTTGCGTAAAACCTGGGCCATCGTTTCCCCATCCGTCAACTGCATGATTTGTTCCTGGCGGTGGGTCAGGGTGCGCATCTTGCCAAACAACAGCACCGTTACCGGGAAATCGCCGCTGTCCCAGGCGCGGGCGCTCTGGTAGCCTTGCAGCATCATGTGCAGGTGCAGGCTGAGCAGCTTGTTCCAACCGGCCAGGGCTGCGGGCACGCGCGCGTCGCCGGGCATTTCCTCCATAAGGAAGCGGGCGAAGGTAGCATTGACCAGGCTGATGGAGCCGGTGACGTACCGCTCCGGCACGTGTATCTGGCGCGGCCCGTGCGCGGCATGAATTTGCCCGGCGCGAAAGAGGTAACGGGCGAATTCGTGGCTGCGGTCCAGGCCAAGCGTGCGCGCGAGCCAGACGGTGAAAAAGCGACGTCGCTCGGCCAGGTGCGCCGGGTCTGCCCCTTTGTCCCAGCCGAGGATGACGGCCGTTTCATGATGCGCCAGCAAATAATCATATGTGCCTACGACCAGTTCGTGCCCACGACGAAACAAGGGTTCCACCGTCGCCAGCATGGCGTTCACGTCCTCTTTGCTGATGGCGAGAAAGGTTTGCAGCCGTTCCCACTCTTCTTCAGGTGTTGGCGTCAGGCCGCTGAGTGTCCAGGTTAAGGTGGCCGTCTGGTGACCGTTGCTTGGTTTTAAGTCCATCATAGGATCACCTCAGCATGAGCAGCAGCATGGTCACGGCCGTTTGCGCGACAATGCTGTGTGGCAGTTTGGGGGCCATGTGCGCCCAGGTTCCGGGCACGGCCGTTTTCTCGTCGCTGCCCAGCGTGAGGCGCGCCTCGCCGCTGATGAAGTGCAGAATAGCCGGATAGGTAGACGTATGTTCCGACAACTCCTGCCCCGGCGCAAAGACGAACAAAATGGCATGCAGCCGCTCGTCTTTGAAGAGCGTACGGCTGATGATACTGTCGGTTGGCGCGTCAGGGACAGATGTGTCCAGTTGGGCGAAGAATGTGTAATCGGTCAAGGTCAACTCCTTTAGGCGTCGTGCGTCGCTGACGTCCTGCTCACGACGCCTCATTCACAAAACAGATCAGGAACGGCAGGTCAATTGCCGCCACCGGGCAGACATCTTCGCAGAGAGCGCAGTAGGTGCAGCGGTCAGGATAGGTCAGCGCCGCTTTGCCCTGTGTTGTGGTCAGTGCATTCTCCGGACAGAGGGCAACACAATCGCTGCAGCCGGTGCAGATGTCCTGCCGAATGTGAGGCAGCCAGGTGGTTTTCATAGGAAGAAGCCATCAATGTAGGCGCTAACAGCGCCAAGATCGACAAAAAATTGCCGATCTTGTAAACACGGATGGGAAAAACTCGGTTTTTTGGGGCTTTATCCGTGTTCCTCCTATCTGTGTTTACACTTTTTTTGCCAGCGTCGCCTGGCAAAAGATTTAGTACCTTTCCAGCGAGATGCTTGCATGGTGTACAAGAATTTTTGCCACGAATTTCACGAATTACACAAATTTAGACCACTTTAATTCGTGAAATTCGTGTAATTCGTGGCGGATTCTCTTCTGGTTTATCCAGGTTAGGATAATGGAAAAAATGGCGGCTGGCCTTGATGTGGATCAAGTCGGTAATCGGTGATCCGTGATCGGTAATCAGAATACTGCACCGTTCACCGATTCCCGATACGATGCAGCAGCTCCGCGTCCACAATCATAATGCGGTGGCGGTCGAAACGGATGGCGCCGGCGTCTTGCAGCGCGCGCAGGGTGCGGCTGACCGTCTCTGGGGTGATGGCGAGGTAGGCGGCGATGGCTTTGCGCGTGATGCCCGCTCCGGCGAGCGCCGGGTTTTCTGCCTGCTGTAACAAGAATTGCGCCAGGCGGGCGGTGGTGGCGTAGAGGGTGAGCGCCTCGATCTGGATGGTCAGGGCGCGCACGCGCTGCGTCAGTTGGTCAATAATGCCCAGGGCGAAGGGGATGTCCTGGCGCATGAGGGCGCGCACGGCCGTACCAGGCAGCAGCCATGCCGTAACCGGACTGAGGGTGGCGGCGTTGGCGGGGTTGGGTTGGCCGTCTACGGCGGCGATGTCATTAAACGAACTGCCCGGCCCTAATAAGTGCAAAATTTGCTCCTGGCCGTCCGTGTTCAGTTTGTAAATTTTGACGTTGCCATTTTGCAGCAGCCACATGCCGACGGCCGTTTCCCCTTCCAGGAAAATCACTGTATCTGTGGCGTAGGTATGCGCCCTGGCGTGCTGCGCCAACGCCTGCCGCTGTTCTGGCGCGAGCGGCCGGAAATAGGGGTGCTGCGCCATCAGCTCTAACAGAGAGTCTCGGTTGGGGTGGGCGGCGTTCATGCGGGTAAGTGTAACAAAAATGGGATAAGTTTGCCGTTACAGGACACGGATTTACAGGATTTGCGGATAACCATAGGGCCGTTTTCATAGTAAAATTGTGACTAATAAGACTCTCCGGCTGTCATACCCGCGAAGGCGGGTATCCATTGTGGGGCAGCCTTAGTACCTTACAAGTCAAATGCTTGCACACCGAGCAAGAAGTTTTAACGCAAAGGTGCAAAGGAGCCA
>JACSRF010000550.1 GCA_014879875.1 Anaerolinea sp. | reverse complement strand
TGTTTTTCCCATCCGTGTTTACAAGATCGACAATTTTTTGTCGATCTTGGCGCTGTTAGCGCCTAAAAAATCAGGTTGTTTCAATGATACGCTAATCATGCCCGCTTTTGTATGATCTTGCCGGATTGCTTCTCCCTGACTATCATCTGCATATGGCATTGCTCACGGGAACGAATCTGGGTCACGCCTATGGCGCAGACGATTTATTCAGCGACGTTAACATCCTCGTCAATGACAAGGACCGTATTGGTCTGGTTGGACCCAACGGCGTCGGCAAGACGACCTTGCTGCTCATTTTGGCAGGCATGTTGGAGGCAGCGGCGGGGGTGGTGACGCGCGGCCGCGCTATGACGTTAGGCTACTTGCGCCAGGAAGCGGTGCTCACTTTTGCCGGCCGTGACCACACCATTTTCCAGGAAATGTTGACGCTGTTTGCCGATTTGCGCCAGATGGAAACGCGGCTGCACGAACTGGAAGCGACGTTGGCGGCCAATGGGGAAGATGAGGCGGCGCTGGCGGAATACGGCCGTATCCAGGAACAATATGAACTCGGCGGCGGCTATGCGTACCAGGTTGAGATCAAGCGCGTGCTGCAAGGGCTTGGCTTCCCCCAGGAAGAATGGGACACCCCCCTCGCACACCTCAGCGGCGGCCAAAAAACGCGCCTGCTGCTCGGCCGGCTGCTGCTGGAAAAGCCAGACCTGCTCATCCTCGATGAACCGACCAACCACCTGGACATGACGGCCGTTGAATGGCTGGAACGCACCCTACGCACCTGGCCCGGCGCGCTGCTCATCGTCAGCCACGACCGTTATTTTCTCGACCGCGTCGTAGACCAGATGTGGGAAATGCGCCCCAGCGGCCTGGACGCTTACCGGGGCAACTACACCACCTACTTGCAGCAGCGACAAGAACGATGGGAACGTGAGCAAGCCCTCTTTACCGCCGAAAAAGAACGCCTGGCCGCCGAACTCGATTGGGCGCGCCGCCACATGGCCGGGGGCAAAACAGACATCGCCAAAGGCAAACTCAAACGACTCACCCGCGACATTGTGCTCATTGAGCAGGTAGGCGTACTGGGCAAGGAGAACAAAAGCTGGCTGGAAATTGGCGGCCGTGTACGTACCCTCACTGTCAACGAAGCTGAACAACGCCTGCACGCCCTCAAAGCGCCGGACGAACGGCCGCCGCGCCTGAACATGAAACTGCACAGCGAAGAACGGAGCGGCCGTGTCGTCCTCCGCGCCCAAAAACTACACATCGGCTACCCGACGCGCCCCCTCTTCACCAGCGACAAGCTCAAACTACAGCGGGAAGAGTGCGCGGCCATCATCGGCCCCAACGGCAGCGGCAAAACCACCCTCCTGCGCGCGCTGCTTGGCGAACTGCCCATCCTGCGCGGCGACATCTTCTGGGGCGAGAATGTGCAGTTCGGCTATTTTGCCCAGGGACACGAGCAGCTAGACCCCAGCCGCAGTCTCATTGATGAACTGCGCGCCCACGTCGAGATGGAAGTGGCCGCGGCGCGCCATTACCTGGCGCAATATCTGTTTCGTGGTAACGACGTTTTCAAAAAAGTAGCCGAACTGAGTGGGGGTGAACGCGGCCGTCTCGCGCTGGCGATCCTGGCGCGCGCCGGCGCCAACGTGCTGCTGCTTGACGAACCGACCAACCACCTGGACATTCCCTCCCAAGAAGTTGTGCAAGAAGTGTTGGAAAACTTCGACGGCGCCATCCTGCTAGTATCGCACGATCGCTACCTGGTCAACCGATTGGCGACGCAAATCTGGGAACTGCGCGACGATCATCTGCACGTCTTCATGGGCAGCTATGCCGAATTTTTAGCGGCGCGCGACGGCATAGAGATGGCCGCTGCCACAGCTGCCGCAGCTGCCACGCCCGCCAAAGTCGTCCTGCCGCAAACCGACGCCAACACGCCCCCACCCGCGCCAGATGTGAGTTGGGTCGAAGAGTTGATGCCTTTGCCCGTCGCCGACAAGCCTAAAAAGCGCAAAAAGCAAACCAAACAAAGCTGGGAAGCGCGGCTGGGCGAATTGGACGCCGCGTTGGCCGATGCCGAAGCGTGGTTGGCGGAATTAGAACTCCAGCTAGAAATGGCCCAGGCAGCGGCCGATACAGAGTGGCAGGCGCAGGTACAGGCTGACTATGAGGCCACCCAGGCCACCATCGCCGAACTGACGGCCGAATGGGACGAATTAATGGCCGCGTGACAAAAATCTGCACAAGTTCGCCAAATTTTTGTGTACCCTTACCCTTGACTTATCCACATCGCTTTGTTAGACTGTTCTCCATTCGGGCAAAATAAAACGATAATAAAGCATATGATTCGTTCTTTTTACTTTAGCGGCTATTTTTATTTTTGGAGCAACCTGCAACGGGATGCTGTTGGCGCCGCTTGAGTGTAGAACGAGACAAAGACAAAAAGAACTAAGCACGAGGCCAACAACCTCGTGCTTATTTGTTTATCTGGAGGTGTTTTGATGGTGATGCGCGGAATACGGGGCGCCGTTATGGCCACCGCAAACGAGACAGAAGCAATTGCCACGGCAACAAAGGCGCTGCTGCAAGAAATCATCCTGGTCAATCCCACATTGGCAACGGCCGATATTGCCAGCGTCTTCTTTACCGTCACCGATGACCTCAACGCCAGCTATCCCGCCCTGGCCGCGCGCGAACTAGGCTGGCATGACGTTCCCCTGCTCTGCGCCCGTGAAATACCCGTCCCCGGCAGTATGCCCATGTGCATCCGCGTGCTCATCCATTGGAATACCCCTCTGCCCCAAAACGATGTACAGCACGTTTATTTAGGTGAAACCGCGCGTCTGCGCCCCGATCTGCCGCGCGCCAATGGCGCATGGGCAGGTGAAGCGTAAACCATTTAAGAGTTATTTTTGACGAGGAGTGAAATTATGATGATAGTTATGCAGAGTGATGCGACTCAGGAACAAATCAGTACGGTTATCTCGCGCGTCGAAGCCAATGGATTGACTGTACACCTGTCACGTGGCGCCGAACGCACCGTGATCGGCATTGTCGGCGACATTCGCAGCATCCAACCTGATCAGTTCAACCACTTGCCCGGCATTGCCCAGGTAACGCCTATTTCCCGCCCCTATAAATTGGCTTCCCGTGAATTCATCGCCGAAGATTCCCATTTTGCCATCAATGGCCTGTCGGTTGGCGGACCAAACATCATTGTCATGGCCGGGCCCTGTTCCGTTGAGAGCCGCACGCAGCTGCTGGAAACGGCCCATGCAGTACGCGAAGCAGGCGGCCATGCGCTGCGCGGCGGCGCCTTCAAACCGCGCACCTCCCCTTACGCCTTTCAGGGATTGGGTGAATATGGCCTGGAACTACTGGCCGAGGCGCGCGCGCAAACCGGCCTCTCGGTGGTCACGGAAGTGATGTCGGCTGACCAGATTCCGGTGGTGACGCAGTATGCCGATGTGCTGCAAATTGGGGCGCGCAATATGCAAAACTACTCGCTGCTGCACGCGGTTGGCGAAAGCCAGTACCCGGTCCTGCTCAAGCGCGGCATGTCGGCGACCATTCAAGAACTGCTGATGGCGGCAGAGTACGTGCTGTCGCATGGCAACCGGCGGGTGATGTTGTGTGAGCGGGGTATTCGTACTTTCGAGACGGCGACGCGCAACACGACCGACATTAACGCCGTGCCGGTATTGAAGTCGCTGACCCATTTGCCAGTCATTTTAGACCCCAGCCACAGCACCGGCCATTGGGCTTACGTGACGGCCATTGCGCGCGCCGGTATTGCCGCCGGCGCCGATGGCCTGATTGTGGAAGTCCATCCGCACCCAGAGGAAGCGATGTCGGATGGGGGACAATCGTTGAAACCGGAGCGATTCGCGCAGTTGGTGCGCCAGGTTAGCGCCGTGGCCGAGGCCGTGGGCCGGCAGTTAGCGCCACAGCCGATGCACCCAACGGCCGTTAACGGCACAACGGCCGTTCACGACTGATGAGCGAGCCTGACTTTAATCTGGCGCAGGCGCGGGTGGCAATTGTTGGCCTGGGGCTGATGGGTGGGTCGCTGGCGCTCGATTTGAAAGGGAAGTGCGCGGCCGTTTACGCTGTTGACCCCGACCCGGAAACGCAGGCATTGGCGCGTACCCGCAGCATTGTGGAGCAGATTAGCGGCGATGCGGCCGACATTTTGCCCCAGGCGGATCTGATCATCCTGGCTGCGCCGGTGCGCGCCATCGTCAAATTGGTACAAACATTGCCGACACTGCATCCGGGAACGGCCGTTGTCCTTGACCTCGGTTCCACCAAAGCGGCCATTGTCGCCGCCATGGCGGCGCTGCCACCCCGTTTTGACCCCATTGGCGGGCATCCTATGTGTGGGCGCGAGGTGTCCTCGTTGGTTCACGCCTACAGCGGCATGTATCGTGGCGCTCCCTTTGCCCTGACGCCGCTGCCGCGCACAACGGCGCGCGCGCAGACAGTGGCCGCGCAGGTCGTGGCAGCGGTTGGAGCCAATTTACTCTGGTTGGATGCCGCCACGCATGACCAATGGGTCGCAGCGACCAGCCATTTGCCCTACCTGGTGGCGGCAGCATTAGCCGGGGCGACGCCGCCCGCTGCTGCGCCGCTGGTCGGGCCAGGGTTCCTCAGTAGTACGCGGCTGGCCGGTTCCTCAGGCCAGATGATGCTGGACATTCTGGCGACCAATCGCGCCGAGGTGCTGGCGGCGCTGGCGCGGTTTGAGCAGCGGTTGGCGCTGGTGCGGCATGAACTGGAAACGGGCGATTGGGAAGTGTTGGCGACGTTATTGGCGCAGGGGGCCGAGCGGCGACAAGAGATAATTGGGTAAGGGTAAAAAATGATTGTTAAACCTGGTAAGGCGCTGCAAGGCGCGGTAACGCTGCCCGGCGATAAATCTATTTCGCATCGGGCGATTTTGTTTGCGGCGCTGGCCGCTGGCGAAAGCGTGATTGACAATGTGCTGGTCTCCGGAGTGACGGAGGCGATGCTGCGGGCGTTGACGGCGTTGGGCGTGGCCTGGCGCCTGGAGGGGACGCGCTTGACGGTGCAGGGACACGGCCGTTCTGGATTGCAAGCGCCGGCCGCGCCCATTGATTGTGGCAATTCGGCGACGACGATACGGCTGCTGGTGGGGGCGTTGGCCGGGGCAGGGGTAACGGCCGTTCTCGATGGCTCGCCCGGTTTGCGCCGCCGCCCCATGCTGCGGGTGGTGGAGCCGTTGCAGCAAATGGGCGTGGCGCTGACGGCCGTGGCCGGGCGCGCGCCGTTAACCCTGGGTGCGTCGCCCTATCCGCTGCAAGCATTGACCTACACGCTGCCCGTTGCCAGTGCGCAGGTAAAATCTTGCCTGCTGCTGGCGGCGCTGGCCGCCGCTGGGCCAACGACGCTGGTGGAACCAGGCCCGTCGCGGGATCACACGGAACGGATGCTGCGCAAGATGGGCGCGCGTGTAGAAGAAGGCAGCGGGGAAGAGCGGTGGGTGCGGCTGTATCCACCGGCAGCGGAACTGCGACCGCTGCAGATGACGGTTCCGGGAGATATGTCGTCGGCTGCTTTTTTGATGGTGGCGGCGTTGATTACGCCCGGTTCATTGGTCACGCTGCGGGGGGTGGGGTTGAACCCGACACGCACCGGACTGCTGGACGCGCTGCGCAGGATGGGGGCAGACATAACCATCACCCATGAGACTGAAATGGCGGGCGAACCAGTGGGAGACGTGGCGCTGCGCGCGGGTGAGCTGCGCGGTACAGAAATTAGCGGTGACCTGGTTGTCCGCATGATTGATGAATTCCCGGCGTTTGCCGTAGCGGCGGCGCTGGCTGAAGGGCAAACGGTGGTGCGCGATGCGCTGGAATTACGCCATAAGGAGTCTGACCGGATTACGGTGTTATGTCAGGAGCTGCGGGCCATCGGCGCCGATGTCACGGAAACGGCCGATGGATTTGTGATTGTGGGGAAACCGGCGCTGCCTGGTGGTACAATTAACCCACACCAGGATCATCGGCTGGCAATGGCGCTGGCGGTGGCTGGATTGTGCTCTGTCAAGGGTGTTGTGGTACAGGAGGCAGAGATTATTACCGAGTCGTTTCCTACTTTTGTCCCAAAATTACGCGAGTTGGGTGCGGAGATCGAACAGCAGTTTGACAGGTAAGATGGACGTTCATGATGGGGTTAAAGAGAGATTTTTGGCGGTTGGGGCTGATTGGGTACCCATTAGCGCATAGTTTGTCGCCACAGTTGCACAGCGCGGCCCTGCAAGCAGCGGGGTTGGCGGGGGAGTATGCGTTGTATCCGATACGGCCGTTACCCGACGGCCAGGCAGAATTAACAAGCCTGCTGCTGCGGCTGTGGCGTGGCGAGGTGCAGGGACTCAATGTCACCATTCCCCATAAGCAAACGGTACTGCCTTTGTTAGACCAGTTGACGCCGGCGGCGCAGGCGATTGGCGCCGTCAATACGCTGTGGAGTGAGGCAGGCGTTTTGTGGGGCGATAATACAGATGCACCTGGGTTTATGGCTGACTTGCGCCGCTTTTTAGGCAAGACCTACGGCCGTTTACCCTATGCGCTGGTGTTGGGCGCCGGTGGGTCGGCGCGGGCCGTGGCGTATGGGCTGGCGCAGGATGGGTGGACGGTGATGGTCGCTGCGCGCCGCCGGGAACAGGCCACCGACCTGGCGCAGCGTTTATCGTCGGTCGCTGCCGGGTCGGTAACGGCCGTCGCGCTCTCTGCCCATACTTTGCCCGACATCGCCGCGGGGATGGGGTTGATTGTGAACACAACGCCGCTGGGGATGACCCCCAACGTGAACCGGTCACCCTGGCCGGAGGGTATCACCTGGCCGGAGGACACGGCCGTTTATGACCTCGTCTATAATCCCCGTGAAACCAGGCTGGTGCAGCAAGCCCGCGCTGCCGGCGCCCGCGCCACCACGGGGATGGGGATGCTCAGCGAGCAGGCGGCGTTGTCTTTTACGCGCTGGACCGATCAGGCGCTTGATTTTCACCTATTTGCGGAGGCGCTGCCTGTGTGATAAGGATACAAAGAGTTTATGCACATCATGCCTGAATTGACAACGAAGCGGCTGCTGATACGGCCGTTTCTGCCGCAAGACCTGGATACCATCCATAAATTGTTCCAAGATATTCGCTGGCACGATCCGCAGCTTTCGGAGACGCAAAATTATCATGAGCGTAACCAATGGCTGCAATGGTCCATCATGAGCTATGTGCAACTGGCAAAGCTGCGCCAGCCACCCTATGGCGACCGGGCTGTTGTGCTGCAAGAAACAGGCCAACTCATCGGCATGTGCGGCATTGTGCCCTACGTCGGCCCATTTGGGCAGATTCCTTACTTTGGTGGGCGCGAAAATGCACCCTATACCGCTGAAGTGGGGTTGATGTGGGCGCTCTCTCCCACGCATCAGAGGCAGGGCTACGGCACAGAAACGGCGCAAGCGCTGGCGGGTTATGCCTTTCATGGGCTGCAACTGCACCATGTCATCGCCACCACAGAATATGATAACCTTGTCTCACAAGCGGTGATGCAGCGGCTGGGAATGCTGGTACAGCGTAATCCTTACCTGGAGCCGTCGTGGCTGCAAGTGGTGGGGGTGTTGGAAAACGAATTGTTTGGGGAATAAATCAATTTAGGGCGAAAGCTGCCGCAGCATCACAAAATCGGCACCGGCGCTCGTCATGAGACGGTCGCCATCGCGGGCGTCGTACCAGCCGGTAATGAGGGTGTAGGTCCCTGGCGCTAACGTCGCGGGCAGCGTCAGGCGGTAATTATCGGGGATGGAGTCGCCGGCGCGCCAGCAGGTGGGCGGCCATTGCCCAGACACCGGCCAATTGTCTTGCTGCGCAACCAGTGTGTTGTCTGGGCCAAGTAAGTGCATGAAGACGGTGTACGGCCGTGTCGCCGTCCCCATTGCCGTCCAATGTAGTGTCACGTCTACCACACCGCCGGGGACAAGTCGCCCTTCATTGATCGTGAACCCTTGCAACAAGATATGGCTGCCAAATTGTATGTCCAATGGCGCTGCTGGCTGGTTAGAGAGTGGTAGCGATGGTTTCTCCGCGCGCACGATGACTGCTTCCACCGGCTGCCAGGCCAGGCCAACAGCCAGCGCGACCAGCAGTTGCCCGCCAACAAGCAACATTTGGTGACGGTGTGATTGGGCATTGAAGGCGGGCGCTGACCCGGCCGCCAACGCCAGCAGGGGCAGCAAAAACAGCCAGATACGGCCGACTTCGCCCCGCGTGCTTCCCAACAAATTGAGCAGCAAAATGAGCAGTAACACGCCCATTGCCAGGCCTGCTGCTGCCTGGTGGCGCTGTCGTTGCGGATGAAGAGCGGCTGTGGCGGCTATAACGGCGCCAATACAGACGACCGGCCCGGCGAAGATGAACAAATCTACCAGGTTGAAAATGAACCATGTCGCATAGGCGCGCTGATCGGTCACCAGGTCATAATGGGCGCGCATCGCCGCCTGGGCAATGTCCCAGGGCGGCACGCCCCAACCTACCCAGTAGATCAGCCAGATGCTGGCCGCGCCCAGGGCAAAGGCGGCGACGGCCGTATACCAAAAGCGATCCTGACGCTGGCGGTTGTCCAGACGACCGTGATCCTGTCGCCACAGCCATAGGCCATAAACAAACAAAGGCACGCCGATCATGACGTTGCCAATGGAGAGAAAGCTGCTCAACGACAGCAGCCAGCCAGCCAGCAGCAGCCAGCGCCGGCGGCGTTCAGTCAACCCTTTGTGGAAGGCGAGGAAAATGAGCAGGGTGAGAGGGACGTAAAGCTGGTCAGCGAGGGGAGCGAAGAGGAGCAGCGCGGGTAAGGTGGCAATGAGGCTGACGGCAAATGTCGCCACGCCCCCGGCCGTCGCGTCGTTTGCTGCCGTCACGGCGGGATGCAGCCGACGGGCGAGGGCGTAGGCAGGGAAAACGGTCGCCGCAGCGGCCAATACGGGCAGCCATGCCCAGATGCCCAGAGCGGCGGCTGTGGCCGGTTGGCTGTCGAGCAGCCATAAATCGGTGCAGCGCTGCGGCCAGACCAGCGCCGCCAGCCATTGCGCCAGGGCCGGCCATTTTTTCAGCCCGCTGATGGTGAGCCAGTTGAGCAGCACGAGGCCAGGTGGATGAGTACGGCCGTGTTCCGATTCAAAGTCGGCCATCAGCGCCGGATAAGTACGTAGGACAGTGTGTATGTCTGGCGGCAGATTGGCGGCGGTCCAAAAGTAGCCCCCGGTTTGCACAGCCAGGGTGCGGTCTATTAATTCGGCGCTGACGGCCGGTCGCTGGGCATAGATCAGGCCAATTTGGAGCAAGACGACGCCAACGGCCGTTGCCATTAAAGCCATGCCTCGTCGGCGAGATGTCGTCAGCAGCCACCAGATGGCGATCAACAGCAGCAGCGCCGCGCTGCCGGGAACCCACCAGCGGGAGAGGGGGCGCAAGAGGTAGGGCCAATGCCAGACGGCCGTTTCCGGCGCCGGCCCTCGTAACAAAGGCAGCCAGTCGGTGAGGATGAGGGCGGTCAGCAGCAGTGCGCCTATAAACAGCGCCCATCCCTTCTTCTGTTGAGACATAGCGTCGAAAGATACCGATGTGGGCGAGCTTTGTCAATCGGCAAACCCTCACTTTTATGAATATGCGCCGATTATCAAGATTGTAACGCGAATTGTAACGATTGCTTGTTATAAATAGTACAAAGGTTGATATGACCTTCAAGGTGGCGCTAAGCAACATCACAACCGCATTGTAATCTACATCGTACCCACACTGCTCTTAACATCCAACCAGCATCATAGCCTGCTAAGCGCCTACCCTTTTCCCCTTAACAATTAAAAATATGGCGTATGTATCATCATCGTTTACTTCCTGCTCTGTAGGCAATCTACGAAGTCACATCGCGGAGCCATCGTTCAATCATTGTAACCAGCACAACAGCCCCATCGTTCACGCATCGCAGCCTCATCGAGCACATCGCAGCCTCATCGAGCACATCGCAGCCTCATCGAGCACATCGCAGC
>JACSRF010000003.1 GCA_014879875.1 Anaerolinea sp. | reverse complement strand
GCGGCCGGTCGGGGCGGCGCGTCTCCACTGGGGCGGTGGGGCGCTCTTTGTCTCGTTTGCTCCACGGGCGCGGCCACAATTTACGCCGCACATCCGGGGTGACCTGGCCGCGAATCAGGTAGAAGTAGACGCCGCCAGGGGTGCGCCGCCGCTGTTTATCTGCGGTGAGCATCCCCCCTTGCGCCTCAATGGCCAACGTCTGGCGCAGGAAGTCGTAGGCGGCGGCCACGCCGATCTGCTCGACGATGCGCCGGATTTGCATGGCGGCCGGGGGGTACGTCTCTTGTAGTTGGGCGGCGATGTCGGCGACGGCCGTTGCGATGGTTTCATTGGGTGTGAAAGGTTCGTTCGCCATAGGGTCTATTTTCCCCACTTACACCAGGGAGGCAACCGATAGCAAGTTCATGGTAGCGTAGTTGCAAAGTCGTCAGCGAGAACCTCCCGGAGACTCAGACTGGCTGTGTTCGCCGGTGGTTGAGCGCAGGTCGTCGTCATCATGCAGCCCTCAGGCGGCTTGCTTCGGGGACTTTGGAATTGTCCTGGGCTTCATGACGACGCGGACTTGCGGCCACTACCCGTTGCCACGCTGCCGGCTATGGGGGAGGGGCGCTGAAGACGGATAGCGCCGGTAACGCCTGGCCGCGGTCATCAAAAAGGGCGACATTCTCCCAAAACGAGCCGAAGCCAGGCTGGGCGACGTACTCCGGCTGCCAATAATAGACGCCCACCCCCTTGCCTTGCGGGACGCCCTGCACGATGGTCAACACGGCGCGGAGGAAGGCAGCCTGCCCGGCAGGAGTGGCGGGATAGTCTGGCAGCAATTGGCTTTCCTCCCCCACCAGGTTGTGCGTGTCATCCTGCCAGGCCAACGTCCAGGGGTAGGCGGTCTCGACGATGATGATGTCCGGGGGATACCGCTGGCTCAGGTCATGGAGATTGGCTGTCAGGCCAGGCAAGTCCCCCTGCCACCAGGGGTAGTAGGTCAACCCCAACACGTCAAAGGAGACGCCTTGCGCCTGTAGATTATCCAGGAACCAGCGGCAGGCGGCATTGTCGCCCCCCGTATCCAGGTGGATCATGATTTGCACGTCGTCGGTTGGGGCGAGACTGTCTTTGACGCCGGCAATCCCCGCTTGCAGCAGGGCGGCCAGCTGCGGCCAGTTGTCGTCATATCCTGCCCCGACACGGCCGTCTTCCCAGAGCATGCCGGAGGAGATTTCATTGCCGATTTGCACGATATGAGGCAGGGTATCTTGCGCTTTGAGGGCGGTGATGAGATCGGCGGTGTAGTCGTAAACGGCCGTTTGCAGGGCGGCGAAGTCGAGGTCGGCCCAGGCGGTCGGTTTGCTCTGGTACCCTGGGTCGGCCCAGGTATCGGAGTAATGGATGTTCAGCAGCAGCCCCATCCCGGCAGCATGGACGCGCCGCGCCAGCGCCAGGGTTGCGGCCGTATCGTGGAAGCCGTCCGGGTGATTGACCCACACGCGGAGGCGCGCGCTGTTGACGCCGTGGGCGGCGAAGAGGGTCAGCGCATCCTGGGTGACGCCGCTGGCAGTGAACTGCGCGCCGGCCGCTTCGACCTGCGGCAAATAGGAGATGTCCACGCCGCGCCAGCCCTTCGCCAAGCTCAGGGACCGGG
>JACSRF010000004.1 GCA_014879875.1 Anaerolinea sp. | reverse complement strand
TAGATTGGTTCAATCTCCGAAGATTGAACCAATCTTGACTAACTTATTGAAGTGCCATTCCTAAGAAAATCCCAAATCGTAAATCGCAAATCGTAAATCGCATCCACCGTTATCCGCAGGCACAGACTACCGACCACCGGTTACGGATTACCGATTACCGACACCAACTCCTCCGGCCGGTAAATCTCGCGCAGCGCCTCGGCCCAGGTCAGGCCGCCGCGATTCTCAAAATGCCAGAAGTGAATGCCGGGGAAGAAGGTACGCCAGTTGTCGCTGGCGGGCACGCGCTGCCACCCATAATCGGCGGCCAGCGCGGTAAAGTCCAGGTAATAACCGGATGGAATAGCGTCTTTCAGCTTGCCACCCTCATTGTAATAACGAGGTTCATCGCCAAAACGGGCGCGAAAATCCCAGGGCAGGGCGCGCAGCGGTTCGCCCATGCTGCCATCCTGCGCCGTCGCGCGGATGTAGATGCGCCAATACGTCTGCGTGCCGATGTCCTCGCGCACCACTTCCACTTTTGGTTCAAAGGTGGTCGCGTCGCGGTATGGCAGGTCAAAGGCGCGCCCCGCTTTGTTCCAGCTTTCGGCCGCTGCGCCGGGCAAAGGCTGGCTGTTTAACTGCACAAACATATTGTCGAATTGACCGAGGTAATCCCATCCCGCCAGGGCAAGGGCGCGCGCGCGCAGCGCCAGGAAGGATTGGTCTACTTTATCGCTGAGGTAAGGAGATGGCGCGTTGACCGGAACCTGCCACAACTTAACGGCCGCTGCGGGGGGTGGCGTCGGCGTACCCTCACCAACGGCGCCGGCCGTCTCCGCCAGCGCCTCCACAAACAGCACATCAGACGTGAACGCGGGGTCTATACTGCGCCAGTTGTCTATCACATCTAACGGAATGGTCACGGCCGACCAGGACGGATTAGCCAACTGCCCACTGGTGGCAAACGTTTGCGGGGCGACGCCCCAGGCGTTGGGGCTGCCGGCCATCAGGAAGCTGCGCGCTTCCTTATTGTAAACGTACACCAACGACTCGCTGTTGGGCGACCAGGCGGGATGGAACCCTTGCTGGCCTAACCCTTGCGCCGGGCCAATGACGTTGGCGTTCCCATCCAGCGGCAGCGCTGAAAGCAGCGGGAAACCGGAACTGCTATCGTAGTAAGCCAGGAAACGGCCGTCTGGGGCAAAGGCGGGGTGCGCTTCGTGGGTGGCGGGGGAGTTGGTGACGTTGACGGCCGTTGTGTCCGACACCTGGTCGAGCGATAAGACGAAAATGTCCGGATTGCCACTGCGCCAACTGATAAAGGCGATATGCCGACCATCTGGCGACCAGGCCGGGTCATAGTCTAATGCCGGGTTTTCCGTCAGCCGGTAAGGCCCGTCGCTGCCATTCGCCCGCATAATGTAAATGTCCATGTTGTTGTTGCGGTACGATTCATACACCAGCCATTGCCCATCTGGCGACCAATTGGGGTTGCCATCGAAGCCGGCGCTGTTGGTGATCTGGCGCAGTTCGCCATAGGGCAGGTTGTAGACGTAAATCTCCCAATCACCGCTGCGGCGCGAACTGAAGGCAATTTCACGGCCGTCGGGACTCCAGGCAGGTTCACGGTCGGCGGCCGGGTGGCTGGTCAGGCGGCGCTTCT
>JACSRF010000547.1 GCA_014879875.1 Anaerolinea sp. | reverse complement strand
TCATTTTATCACATTATGTCGAGCTGAGCCACTTTTGGGGCCGCTTGACCTTTTTTCGGTAGAGTCAATAATGATACCGACAGGCAATTATGGTCAGATAATCATCATCCACGGCATACACAAGACGATTCGATTCATCAATACGGCGCGACCAAAACCTAGATAAATTTTCGCGTAAAGGTTCTGGCTTGCCGATGCCTTGAAATGGATCTCGGTTTGTATCATTGATTAACCGATTTATTCGCTTTAGCGTTTTCTTGTCCTGCGATTGCCAATAAATATAGTCTGACCACGCTTCGTCTGTCCAGGCCAGCTTTCTACTCATCTAGCAGCTCTTTTTCCGTTACCTGGCCTTGCTTGAACTGTTCAATAGAACGGGCAAGATGAGCAGCATTGGCTGGGGATTTCAGTAAGTGAACGGTTTCGAGTGGGAAACTTTTCAAACAAACTCTAAGCGGGCAGCTTCCCTTTTTGCCAGGGCCATACACCAACGGTAATGTCGCGCCGTTGGAAGAAGAACGCCGCCAGCCCAAACGCCGCCAGACTGAACAGCAGGAGTGTAACGACATCGCTACCCATTTGCCCGTTGAGCAGCGCATTAGCGGAAGCATCAAAGTAGTGGAACAAGAAAATCCATTTGAGATTTTCCAGTGACTCGATCATGCCGGTCAGATTGTTGCCCAGGTAGCTAATGAGTACGACAGCGGTGGCGATGGCCGAAGCAATGCGGCGGTTCGGCGTGAATGCGCCGAGGAAGAGACTGATCATGGCGAAGCCCATCGTCAGGGGCCAGGCGCCCAGCAAACTGGCAAAGACATCCAGTGGCAAAACTTCGGTGGTTATCTGGCTGGAGATGCTGGCCAGGGTTAAGGCGGCTGCCAGCCCAACGATGGACAGGATGACCAGCAAGGCGATGCCGGTGGCTATCGCTTTGGTGGCAATAATTTGCCAGCGGGGGAAAGGGGAGGCGACGACCATTTCCAAACGGCCGTCATCTTCTTCACCGGCCAGGGTCCCGGCGCCACTGACGACGGCATAAATGGACAGAATCACAGGAACCAAATTGGTGACGGTGGAGGCCATATAATCCTCGAAGCTGCCCATGCTGATACCCATAGCCTGATAGATGGCCAGGTCCATGATTTCTTGAAAACTGGCCATTTGCTCGGCGAAGGAGGGATATAAACCGACGTACACAACGGGGAAAAAGCAGAGAGCCAGCCCCCAGCCGATCATGCCATTGCGCCGAAAATGCAGCTCTTGTCGTAGCAGCCTAAACATGGTTGCCTCCATTTTTCCGGCCGTAATAGGCCAGGAAGATGTCTTCCAATGAGACGGTCTCGGTTTTGATGCCGGTGACGTGATAGGTAACGGACGTTGTCAACACCGCATTCAAATTGCCCCTGATTTCCAACAACACCCCGCGCTCATCGCGGGAGACTTCCGTCACGCCATCGAGGGCAAAAGCGTCCGCCGGGGGCATGGTGGTAAAATCAAGGCGCACCCGCTCGAACTGCTGCCGTACCAAATCTTCAATGCGCTGTGTGGCGACCAACTGCCCTTCACGGATAATGCCCACGCGGTCACAGACGGCCTGCACTTCAGACAGAATGTGGGAGGAGAAGAAGACGGTACGGCCGTTGGCCTTCGCCTCGCGCACCATATCCAGCACGCTCTGCTGCACTAGCGGGTCCAGCCCACTGGTCGGCTCATCGAGAATCAGTAAATCAGGCTTGTGCATGAAAGCGGCCACAACGCCCACTTTTTGCTTGTTGCCCCTGGAAAATTCACGGATTTTTCGGCCGGCATCCAGGTTGAGCCGTTCACACAATGAATCGCGATATGCTTTATCGCCCTGGTTGCCCCAAAGCGCGTCCACCATCTCGAAAAATTCTTGCGCCTTCATGTCGGCATACAGGCTCAACTCACCGGGCAGATAGCCTATCCGTTGGCGGATGGCGCCGCCCTCTTTCTGGCAATCTTTGCCAAAGATGAATGCCTGCCCTTTGGTGGGGCGAATCACGTCGAGCAAAACACGTTGGGTGGTGGTCTTGCCCGCGCCGTTTGGCCCTAAAAAGCCAAACACTTCTCCTTTTTCGACCGTCAGATTGACATCAACAATGCCGCGATGTCGGTTGTAATAGACGGTCAGGTCTCTGGTTTCTATTACATGGTCCATAATGTCATCCTTGCTTCGCATCTGCCAACGAGTTTGTCGCCTTGTAAGATGCTGTTGCTTGGGCTAAAGATAGCGGAGAACGGCCGTTTTCGCCAACAACGCTACCGGTAAGTCCAGGTTTCAAGAGAATGAAACACACCCAAATAATATTGCGAGGCGATCATGCTGATCTTCCCTAGTTGGTGGAGTCGTATATCCCCTGTCTGGCCGATGTTCGCGAACCCCATCTTATGTTATTCTAGTAACAAGCAGGCGTAAGAGGAATTTGCTCCTCTTCCAAATTGAGAATTGCTGACCGTAGGTGCAGGGAATGATGAAGAAGCCTTGCACTTGCTACAATACGACATTCACCAGTGTTGTCTGAAACAAGGGGCTTTTACTCATGGCTACTCCTCAAACGACTTATTTGCGCAGCCACCAGCAGGCGCTGGCGGAGAAAATTGTTAAGCAGCAGTATGCGCGCCACCCAGAGATTTGGCTGGCCCATGGCGAACAGGGCCGGAACTATAGCGTGCGCGACGCCGGCTATCATCTTGTCTATCTAGCTGAGGCCATTGAGGCGGATGACCCGCTGCTGTTCAATGAATATCTGGCCTGGGTCACGGTGTTGTTTGCCAACCTCAACTTCCCCAATGACACGTTATCAACCACCCTGGACTGCGCCCGCCAGGTGTTGTCGGAAAGCTTACCCGCCGCCGAAAAAGAGGCGGCGCTGGCGCTATTAGATGCAGCCACGGCCGAATTAGACAACGCGCCAACTACTCTGCCATCCTTCTTGAATGGCAGCGAGCCGCTTGACGAGCTGGCCCGTCAATTCCTGGCGGCGCTGCTACAAGCTGACCGCCATACGGCCAGCCGCCTGATTTTAGACGCTGTGAAGAAAGAATTCAGCATCAAGGAAATTTATTTGCAGGTTTTCCAGCGGACGCAGCGGGAAATCGGCCGTTTGTGGCAAACCAACCAGATAGGCGTGGCCGAAGAGCATTTCTGCACCGCCGCCACCCAGATGATCATGTCACAGCTTTACCCCTATATCTTTACCGGCGAGCGCAAAGACCGCCGGGCGGTGATTGCCTGTGTTGGTGGCGAGCTGCATGAAATCGGCGCGCGCATGGTAGCCGACTTTCTGGAGATGAGCGGCTGGGACACCTATTTCCTGGGAGCCAACACCCCGCCCCGCACGATTTTGCAAACGGTAGAGCAGCGCCAGGCTGACCTGCTGGCGCTTTCGGCCACCATGACCTTTCACGTCAGTGAAGTGACCGACATTATCCGCAATCTGCGCGCTGACAACAACGCCGCCACCCATGTCCTGGTTGGCGGCTACCCCTTTAATCTGTCGCCTGATTTGTGGCGCAAGGTTGGGGCTGATGGGTATGCAGCCGATGCGGCAACGGCCGTTGCCGCCGCCGACAAATTAATAACCAACAGCCAACTAATCCCACGGTGACGCCCAATGATCGACAAAACAGGTTTGGCCCTGCTGTGTAATGCAGAGGGTGTTATCATCGAAATTCTCAGCAACCCGCCCGAACTCGAAATCAACCTTGAGACAGGCGTACTTTTCAGTCGCCTGGCCGCCGCCGGCTCCCTGGCCAAAGCCCTTTCCTTTTTGACAGAGGTCCGGTCAAAGGGGACAGCTTTCGATCATGAAATCAATGTAGCCATAAGCAAAACCCATATCAAAACCTTCCGCTTTATCGGCGGGACCGTCAATGAAACTATGCTGGTTGTTGGCTCAGAAGATGGCGCCATCGCCCACCAGATGTACGAAGAGATGATGCGCATTAACAACGAGCAAACCAATTCCCTGCGCAACCTCCTTAAGGAACAATCTCGCAGCGACAGTCTGTACAACGAGTTGAGCTACCTCAACAATGAACTGGTCGCCATGCAGCGCGAAATCGCTAAAAAGAACGCCGAACTAGAACGGCTAAATGAAGAGAAAAACCACTTTCTGGGCATGGCCGCCCACGATCTGCGCAATCCCCTGCACACAATTCTCGGTTTCAGCGATTTCCTCTTGGAAATCAGCAGCGATCCGGAGCAGCAAAAGTTTTTACAGATTATCCGCGACGTCAGCCAGTTTATGGCCCATCTGGTGGACGATCTGCTCGACGTATCGAAGATCGAAGCGGGTAACTTACGGCTAGACTATGAGCCGGTCAATTTGGCCAGCCTCATCAGACGCAACGTCATCATCAACCGCCCGCTGGCCGCCAGAAAGCAGATCGAACTCATCTACCAACTGGACGAAACATTGCCCACCGCCCTGGTAGACAGCGCCAAACTGGAACAGGTACTCAACAACCTGATTGGCAACGCCATCAAATTCTCCGAGCCAAACAACAAAGTTGTCGTCAGCCTGGAACAGACGGCCGAAAAATTTCTGGTCAGCGTCGCCGATAATGGTTTCGGTATTGCCCCGGAACAAAAATCCCGCCTGTTTCAGCCATTCCAGCAGGGTAAAAGAGGCACCGAAGGTGAGAAATCTACTGGCCTGGGGCTGGCCATCGTCAAGCGCATTGTGAAAAAACACGGTGGCGAAATCTGGTTTGAGAGCGAACTGGGGCAGGGAACAACCTTTTTTATCGCCATCCCCGTACAGCCGTCAGATGAAGAAAATTATGCCCCATACTCGTAGTATAATGCGGCCTGGCATCAAAAAGGCAGTTTGCTTATCACATCAGAGAGTGAAATTCATCAATGCGAGTGTGATATTTGTCAAGCTGGCAGCGATTCATCAATTACACGAAGTTACATCGCGCAAGTTTTTCACTCGAATACTTCCGCGCCTCTGCGCGAGCTTTTTCAGTGGTCCTAACATTAATTGCCCCCTGTCTTAAACGTTCAACTTCTTCAGAGAGGTTGAACGTCTGTAGTCGAATTGCTTTCCAGGTAAAGGGTTGCATTATCGTCATCGTAGGCCAGGATTTCCGCATACCGACCCCAATTCACCATTGTGTCCATTTGCCTCTCCGCTTCTTGGGGCGGGAATTCCAATTCTAACGCCGTTTGCACCACGTCCCAGGCTAACTGCTGACGATTGGCGGCGCGCAGCATGGAGAGCAGCCATTTGATGATGGGTAAACGACGGATGCGCGTGGCAAAGATCTCTTTGCGCGCCAGAATGCTGGCTTCGGCAAAGGTTTCGCCCAATGACGTGAGCGTGATATCCCCTTTGGCGATGGTGGCAAACCCCAACAATTCGGCCGTTTCCACCAGATTGAGCAAGGGGTCAGACCCTAATCCCAGTTCCTCAGCCAGGCGATAGATGTCTGCCCGGTTCCCTGTCAGGTCGTCCAAGTATTCCAGCAGGGCAGCCAGGTCGGTGATGGCGACCTGTGGCAGTCGCCGCGTGCGCCCCGGTTCTCCCGGCGCTGTACCCAATTCTAGGTGTTCTGGTTGTGTTTGCCCGGCCAGGGTGGCGTATACCTGGTCTACCACCCCTTGAAACTCGGCCGACTTACGTTGGCGAGGGTGTGGTAAGGGAATGGTTAAGTCGGCTACGATGCGCCCCGGGTTTTTATCCATAACGACGATGCGGTCAGCCATGAAGACGGCCTCTTCGATGTTATGGCTGACCATGAGGATGGCTTTGGTGGGAATTTGCCCGCCAGTCCACAGTTCTAGCAGTTCACCGCGCAGCGCCTCGGCGCTGAGGACATCGAGGGCCGAGAAAGGCTCGTCCAGGCAAAGAAGCTCTGGTTCGGTGACCATGGCGCGGGCAAAGCCAACTTTTTGGCGCATACCACCAGAGAGTTCACGTGGATAAGCGTTCTCAAACCCGTCAAGACCAACGCGGTCGAGGGCGTCAATGGCGCGCGTGGTACGCAAGTCGAGGGGTATGCCTTTTGCTTTGAGGGCCACAGCGACATTTTCCAGCACGGTGAGCCAGGGAAAGAGGGCAAAGGTTTGGAAGACGATGGTGGATTGAGGGTTGACGCCGCGCAACGGCCGTTCCTTATACAGCACCTCACCGCCTGTTGCTTCTTGCAGCCCGGTGATAATGCGCAGCAGCGTACTCTTCCCACAGCCTGATGGGCCAAGCAAGGCCACGAATTCCCCTTCGGCCAGGGTCAGATTAATGTTCTCAACGGCCGTAAAGCGGCGCTCACCGCTGCCATACTGCTGTGCAACTTGTTTTAATTGTAGCAATGTGCCATTTTCGCTCATCAAGATCACTCCATCCGATATTTTTCTTCGGCCAGCAGGTAGAGGCGTCGCCAGACCAGCCGGTTAATTAAAATCACCGCCAGGACCATTGTCAAAGTCGCTGCCAACAGCAAAGCATAATCCCCTTGCGCCGTCGCCTCGCTGATGAGCGCCCCTAACCCTATGGTTTGCAGCGTTTGCCCGCCGAACTGCACGTATTCCGCTACAATGCTGGCGTTCCAGGCGCCGCCGCTGGCGGTAATCGCCCCGGTTACCAGGTAGGGAAAGAGGGCTGGCAGTACCAGGGTTCGCCACCGTTCCCAACGCCCCAACTGGAGCAAAGAGGTTGTGTATTTCAAATCCTGGGGAATGGCGCTGGCTCCGGCGATAACGTTAAATAAAAGATACCATTGCGTTCCCATAAGCATGAGCAGCACGGCGGCGATATTCAGACCGGCCGGCAGACGCAAAATGAGGAGCAGCAGCACGGGAAAGAGAGCAGTCGCCGGTACTGAAGCGGCGATTTGCACTAAGGGTTGCAATAAGGTAGCCAGGCGACGGTTTGTACCAATAGCGACGCCTAAGGGGACTGTCCAACCCAGGGCGATGATCAGGGCGGCCGTAACGCGCAGCAGCGTTGCCAGTAATCCCAGGCTGATACTCTGCCATTGGGGTAGAGATACAGAGAACAGCAGTAACCCTGCCCGGTAGGCGCCATAGAACAGCACAGCCAGGGGCAGCAGCGCCATGATACGCCCAATCCAGATAGAGCGGTTGATAGGGGTCAGGGACGTTTCTGGCATAGGAAAACGGCGCACGAATCCTTGATCCACGCGCTCCAACAGGGGATCGCTCACCTGGCGGCGCAGCCAGTGGGAGAGCCGTGCGTTATGCCAGGCATTGTAGAACCAGGAAGTTGGCGGTTCGGCGTCATCCACCATGGCTACCTTGAAGCGATCTGCCCAGGCCAGCAGCGGCCGCCAGGCCAACTGGTCGAGCAGCACAATCACTAAAATTAATGCGCCAATGCCCCAGGCAATAGCGGTGAAGTTGTTTTGTTCGGCCGCTTCGTGCAGGAAAGCGCCCAACCCTGGCAGGCGAAAGTCGCGCTGGCCGACGGTGAAAATCTCCGCGGCCATGAGGAAAAACCAGCCGCCGGCCCAACTCATCATACTGTTCCACACCAGGCTAATGGCGGCAAAAGGTAATTCCAGCGTTTTGAACTGCATCCAGGTATTCAGGCGGAAAATGCTGCTGGCTTCGCGCAGTTCTTTGGGAATGGTGGTGAGGGATTGATACCAGGCAAAGGTGAGATTCCACACCTGGCTGGTGAAAATGAGGACGATGGCGGCAAATTCGGCCGCCGCTTTTTCGGGCAAAATGGCGCTCAGACCGAGCAGCACAACAGGCAAGAAGGAGAGAATGGGGACGCTTTGTAAGACGTCGAGCAGGGGCATCATCACTTGTTCGGCGCGGCGATTGTAGGCGGCGATACGGCCGTATACCAGCGTGAAGAGCATTGAGAGCACATACGCGGCCGTCATGCGTCCCACAGAAAGGGCAGCATACCAGGGTAAGGCGCGCGGCGTCAGCACAATGGTTGGCCCCGTCACCACCTCCGGCGCACTCAGCGCCAAACGCGCACCGACGTACAACGCCACCACCACAAACAGAAAGGCTAATCCATCACCCAGACTGAAAGCCCGGCGGATGGGTTGCTCGGTATGAAAATGTGGACGTAATTGACTCATGAACTCTCCGGATGCCTGGTCTCTGCTAATTCGCTTTGCCAATCAACAGACGCAGAAACCTTGTCTATAAATACGCTGAGATGAACAGCGAAGCTAAACATTCCCTTAATATCTTCTGAATTAAGCCTGAATAACTCTTTTCTATACTATCAACGTTGATTGACTGACAAATCTCATTTTCGGGGTGACTACAGCGAATTTAAGTAATAAACGAATGGGAACCACCAGGGGAAAATTCGCTGTTTACTCTAATTCGTTGTAGTCGTCAGGGCAAAAGATTAAATTTGTCAGTCAATCAGACTATCAACGTAACCGTGGAGACCTGGCAGGTTCCTATCAAGGAGTTGCCTGTCAAGTATACTTGAAAAACCTGCCAGGTCTTGCAGAAATAAGCTGTTGATGGTTGTCCCTTGCCTGAGCAGCAGCTACCAAGGAGAGCGATCATGTTAACCTACTCACATTCATCACCCCGGCCGCCGTTGACGCCAGGGCTTCCCTTGACGCCCCAGGCAGCCCAGGCCAGCACAGGCTTGCCGGATTTATTGGCGCAGTTTGCGCCGATCCGCCTGGAGCAAATGGCCGGCGTCACCCTACTGAAACGCAGCGAAGTGAAATATGTGCTGCGCGAACGGCAGCTTCTCGAAGCGTTGGCGGCGCTGATCCCGTATTACCGGGTGTTGGAAGTCAATGGGCTGCGTCTGAATTTGTATAACACGTTGTATTTTGACACGGCCGATTTCACCTTTTACCACCAGCACCACGCCGACAAACGGAACCGGTACAAAGTGCGCAGCCGCAGTTACGTCTATAGCAACCGCGCGTTTTTTGAGGTGAAGCATAAGGTGTACAACGGCCGTATTACCAAAAAACGCATCTCCCTGCCCGATCTCGCCACCCGCCTGACTCCGGAAACAGATGCCTTTGTCGCCGCCCACGCCCCCTTGAACGGCGCAGCCTTAGAGCCGAAATTGTGGACGGCCTATCAGCGTATCACCCTGGTCAGCCGCTACCGGCCTGAACGGGTGACGCTGGATGTGAATTTACAGGTGGGGGATGGGGAAACGGCCGTTGCCCTGCCCGGTATCGCCATCGCCGAAGTCAAATACGACCATCGTCATCATCAATCTGACTTCATCAGCCAGATGCACGCCCGCCACATTCGCATCAACCCGTCGAGTAAATATTGTCTTGGCGTTGCCCTGCTTTACCCAACCGTAAAACACAATCACTTCAAGCCCCGGCTGCGCCTGATCGAAAAACTAATGCGTGAGGAATACCATGTCCAGTGAACTACTTGCCTTTATCGTCGGCGCCGGTCTCAATTTCGCCGTTGCCTTTCTCATTGTCCGCTTTGTTTATTACCCATTAACCCAGGATAAGACCTACGTCTTCACCTTCCTGACCTTTAACACCATCATCTACTTTGTCATGAGCCTGTTGACCAGCGTCGAAATCGGCGTAGGCGTCGGCTTTGGTCTCTTCGCCATCTTCTCGGTGCTGCGCTACCGCACCGATGAGATTCCCATCCGCGAGATGACCTACCTGTTCGTCATCATCGCCCTGCCGGTGGTCAACGCCATGCTCATCGCCGGGCAAGACGTCGCCCAACTGCTGCTCGCCGACCTGATGGTTTTGGCCGTTCTCTACGTGCTGGAACGCGAATGGGGCTTCCAATTCGCCACCAGCCAGCGCGTGATCTACGAGCAAATTGAGCTGATCACCCCGGCCAACCGCCAAATTTTACTGGCCGACCTGCGCGAGCGTACCGGTTTGCCGGTGAAACGAGTGGAAATCGGCCGCATTGACTTCTTGCGCGACACAGCCGAATTGACCATTTTCTATGACAGCCTACCACCCGACTCGACGGCAACCAACGGTGATTGGCAGAATGCGCGCCAGGCTGTAGAGCGCGAATCGTAATCCGTCCCAAAGTCTTATGCAAGATACGGATTTACAGGATTTGCGGATAAGCGTAGTCGAGAAAGGAGAATCCGTAAATCCTGCCAATCCGTTGTCAAGCTGGCTGAACCTGAGATTTGTCAGTCAACCAGCAAGTAAGGAACGCGGATTAAATAAGTTACGCTGATTGACTGACAAATCTCATCTTCGCGGTGACGACAACG
>JACSRF010000460.1 GCA_014879875.1 Anaerolinea sp. | reverse complement strand
AGTCACGTCCTTTTACACGACGCCGACCCGTCCGGCCACGACGCCCCGACCCGCGCCTACGGGCTGGGCAGCGACGGTCACTCGACCCAAACAATGATCCTCGAATCCTCTTTCTTTATAAATTTACGCGGCACTGTCATTCCTTCTGCCTTGCTCAGACATGTCCCGAGCTTGTTGAAGGAATGACGACTTGCAGACTAATCTGTAATGGACAACTTCTGCTTTTTGACTCATGCCGTGATTTTTCTGGGAGTCTCCGTGTTCCAAGATAACGTCTGCTGCTGATGTTGTTACCTTGCGCATTGACTTGTCTCTCTGTTTTGCTATACTGTGCAGTAAGTTAAGTGAATTAACAAAGCGGTTCGGCAGACGAAACGTTGCGGGGTAAAGGGAACTATCGTGGATTCCTGCCTGCACAGGAATGACGGCCTTAGTAGTTACGGGTAAAGGGAAGAAGATGGGCGACGGCCGTATCTGGATCGGATTAGACATTGGCGGCACAAAGACGGAGGCGCTGGTCGTGGACGCGCAGATGGGCGTCCTGAGCCGGGTGCGCGCCAGCACGGATACGGCCGATCCGGAGTGTTTGTTAGCGGGGAGCATTCAGTTGATTCATCGCGCATTGGCGCAGGCGAACGGCGCAGTCAGCCAGGTGGGGGGCATCGGCATTGGCATTCCAGGATTGGTAGAACGAGAAACAGGGGTGGTACGCCTGGCGGTGAACCTGAACCTGACCGCTTACCCATTGGGCGCGGCGCTGACGGCCGCTTTGGGCATCCCTTGCGCGGTGGAAAACGACGCCCGCATTGCCACCATGGGCGTCTATCGCTGGTTGAATGAACAGCAGCCGGTGCGCCACGTCGCCTATGTGAGCATTGGCACAGGGATTGCGGCGGGGGTGGTGTTAGACGGCCGTTTATACCGGGGCGCGCATGGCATGGCCGGCGAAATTGGGCACGTCATGGTCGAGGCTGATGGGCAGTTGTGCTCATGTGGCGCGCGCGGCTGCCTGGAGACCATTGTCGCCGGGCCGGCCATTGCCCGCCAATACGCTGAAGCTGCCGGGCTGCGCGCGCCTGTGACTGCGGAAACTGTGTTCCAGGCGTACCAGGCGGACGACGCCGTTGCGCAGCAGGTGATGCGGCGGGTGAGCCAGGCGTTGAGCCGCGCGCTGCAATGGTTGATTATGACTTACGACGTGGAAAAGGTGGTGTTAGGCGGCGGCGTCACGGCGGCGGGCGCTGCTTTTTTGGATCCTGTGTTGGCGGAATTGGCGCAGATGCGGGCGCAGTCGGCGTTGGCGCAGGAGATGTTGGCGGCGCACAAATTTGTCGTCCTGCCCACCGATTTTAACGCCGGGACGTGGGGGGCGGTGGCGCTGGCGCAGCAAGGGTGAGGGGCGTTGCATATGTGTTGTCTTGACGCCGGGCACGCTGGCGTCAATTTTAATAAAGCAGCGATGATTTTTGTAACACGGAGTAACACGGAGGAGTCACGGAGTTTCACGGAGAGAAGAAGGATTTTCTTCTCTCTTCCCCTCCGTGCTTCTCTGTGTCTTCTCTCTGTGAAACTCCGTGTAACTAAATCATTGCCGCAATTCAAGGAGAAGAGAATGATGATACGCAAAACTGTTTTATTGGTGTCCTTGTTGATGCTGCTGCTGTTGGTGGCCTGTGGCGGCGGCAATAATGAACCGGCGGCCGCGCCAAATGCTGGCGGGAATGCGGGGACGACGGCCGATACGCCCGTTGAACCGGCGACCAGCACAACCAAAGTAACCCTGACCATTGAAAGCTGGCGCAATGACGACCTGGCGATCTGGCAAGATGTCATCATCCCTGCCTTCAACAAGCAGTACCCGGACATCGAAGTCATCTTCGCCCCGGCGGCCCCGGCCGAGTATAACGGCGTGCTCAACACCAAATTGGAAGGGGGCACGGCCGGCGACTTGATCACCTGCCGCCCCTTCGACGCCTCCCTGGCGCTGTTTGACGCAGGGCATTTGGCCTCCCTCAATGACCTGGAAGGGATGAAGAATTTTGGCGACGTCGCCAAGAGCGCCTGGATCACTGATGACGGTTCCGACGTTTTCTGCGTGCCGATGGCCTCGGTGATTCATGGCTTCATCTACAACAAAGACATCTTTGAGGAAGCTGGCGTCGCGGAGCCGACGACGGTGGATGAGTTCTTCGCTGCCTTAGACGCCATCAAAGCGGCCGGTTATGTTGGGTTGGACATCGGCACGGCCGATCAATGGGAAGCGGCGACGATGGGTTTCCAGAACATTGGCCCCAACTACTGGATGGGCGAAAGCGGCCGTTTGGCCTTGATTGATGGCTCCGGCAAATTCACCGACCCCGCTTATGTCTCCGTGTGGGAGCAGTTAGCGCGTTGGAGCGCCTACATGTCCAGTGGTTACGAGGCGCAAACGTACCCCGATTCGCAAAACCTGTTCACGCTGGGGCAGGCGGCCATTTACCCGGCCGGCTCCTGGGATATTTCCCTCTTCAACGATCAGGCTGATTTCGAGATGGGCGCGTTTGCCCCACCGGTCGTCAACAGCGGCGATACCTGCTACATTAGCGACCATACAGACATTGCCCTGGGCATGAACGCCAAGACGGCGCACCCAGAAGAAGCGAAAATCTTCCTGAACTGGGTGGCGTCGGCCGAGTTTGCCAGCCTGTACAGTAACGCCCTCCCCGGCTTTTTCACCCTGGCCGATGTTGACGTTACGCTGTCTGACCCGCTGGCGCAAGAGTTCCTCGACTGGCGGAAAACCTGTGAATCAACCATTCGCAATTCCTACCAGATTTTGTCTCGTGGTGAGCCGAATCTGGAAAATGAGTTGTGGCGCGTGAGCGCCCAGGTGATGAATGGCGACATCACCCCGGCCGAGGCCGCGCAGCAGATTCAGGATGGTCTGGCTAAATGGTATACGCCGTAGTTGGCAGTCGGTAAGCGGTGATCGGTAATCGGTAATCGGTGATACTATCGTGCATTCAGCCTGTGAATGGAATTCACAGGCTGATAGAAGCAAAAACCTGTTAAAACAGGTTCAGAACACCCGTTGTAACAGGACTTTTTTTTGCAGATAGGCAACATGTTTTAACATGTTTTTCTTGGTAGCCGATGAATTCTATTCATCGGAAAAAAGAATGCCCGACAATATCATCGGTAGACGGTTGTTGGAATGCGAGTGCGAGCAAGGCTGCTCGCGCTCCATTTCATATATGGAGGAGAGGGAATGGAGAAAAGCGCGCCACCGCGACGAAAGCGCAAGGCATTTCCGACACACGTCGTTGTGTTTCTGGCCCCGGCCGTCATCATTTACACCATGTTTATGATTTACCCGCTGGCCGATTCGCTGCGCCTGAGCTTTGCCAGCGGTGGTGAATTTGCCGGGCTGCAAAATTACATCAACTTGCTGACCAATGAACAATGGTCTATTCGCTTTTGGGGGGCGCTGAAGAACAATTTCACCTTCTTTTTTATCCACATGCTGGTGCAAAATCCCATCGGGCTGCTGCTGGCGGCGCTGCTCAGTCGGCGGCGGCTGCGCGGCAGCAATGTCTACCGCACGCTGTTGTTCATGCCCACCATGCTCTCGGTGGTCATCATCGGCTTTATCTGGCAGCTTATCCTCAGCCCTCTGTGGGGCGTCACTGAAGGGTTCATGAGTTTTTGGGGGATTGCCTCCCTGTTTCGCCCCTGGTTGGGGCTGGAAGGCTCTGCTTTGATCACCTTGTCGCTCATTTCTGTCTGGCAATTTATCGGGATTCCGATGATGCTGTTTTACGCGGCGCTGTTGGGCATTCCCGACGAGCTAATTGAGGCGGCGTATGTGGATGGGGCGACGGCGTGGACGGTGTTTTGGCGCATCAAGTTCCCGCTGATTTTGCCGGCGGTGGGCATTGTGGGCATTTTGACGTTTGTCGGCAACTTCAACGCCTTCGACCTGATTTACACGGTGAAGGGGGCGTTGGCCGGACCGAATTTTTCCACCGACATCATGGGCACGCTGTTTTACCGCACCTTTTTCGGGCAGCAGTTGCAGTTGGGCAACCCGGAAATGGGGGCGACGGTGGCGGCGATGATGTTGTTGATCATTTTGATCGGTGTTGTGCTGTATCTGGTTGGCTGGCAGCGCCGCATTACGGCGTATGAGGTGTGAGGAGGTGTGTGCAGATGTCATCATTCGCTAAATTACGGCTGCGGCTGATGGAAACGGCCGTACCCCACGCCATCCTCTTGACCTACACAGCCATTGCCCTCTTCCCCATTCTGCTGGTGGTCATCAACTCCTTCAAGACGCGCAAGGCGATCTTCTCCGACCCGCTGCTGATTCCCACGCCAGACACATTCAGCCTGGAAGGGTATGTGACGGTATGGAATCGGGCCAATTTCGACGCCTATTTCACCAACAGCCTGGTGGTGACGGTCATCTCTATCTCGCTCATTTTGTTGGCGGGGGCGATGGCCGCTTTTGCCCTGTCAGAATATGAGTTTCCGGGCAACCCGCTGTTGGGCTTGTACCTGGCGTTGGGGATCATGATCCCCATTCGCCTGGGGACGGTGGGCATTTTGCGCCTGGTCTCGGCGCTGGATTTGGTGAATACGTTGACGGCGCTGATCCTGGTGTACGTGGCGCAAGGGCTGCCGTTGTCTATCTTTGTGCTGCAACAATTTATGGCGCAGGTTCCGCGTGAGCTGAAAGAGGCGGCGCGGGTGGATGGGGCCAGTGAGTACCGCATTTTCGCGCTGATTTTGCCGTTGGTACGGCCGGCCGTCGCCACTGTCGCCGTGTTTGTCATGATCCCCATCTGGAACGACCTCTGGTTTCCGTTGATTTTAGCGCCGGGCGAGGCGACGAAAACGGTGACGCTGGGCGCGCAGCAGTTTTTGGGGCAGTTTGTCAGCGATTGGAACGCAGTGCTGGCGTCATTGACGCTGGCGATGATTCCCGTTTTGATTTTATACCTCATTTTCTCGCGGCAGTTGATTCGCGGGATTACGTCAGGTGCGGTGAAATGAAAATGCAGGGGGTGATATGATGCGTGTTGGCATAATTGGTACAGGGTTGATGGGGCACACTCATGCCGCCGCGTGGGCGCAGACGCCGGCGCAGTTGGTGGGGGCGACGTCGAAATCATGGGAAACGGCCGTCTCGCTCACCCATCAATATGGCGGCCAACCTTACCCGGACGTGGCGAGTTTGTTGGCCGACGTGGATGTGGTGGACATTTGCGCGCCCACTCATCGCCATTACGAGCTGACGTTGCAGGCGGCGGCGGCCGGCAAGCACGTCATTTGCGAGAAGCCATTGGCGCGGACGTTGGCGCAGGCAGCGGAGATGATCGCCGCCTGCGCGGCGGCTAACGTCAAGCTGCTGGTGGGGCACGTCGTCCGCTTTTTCCCGGAGTATGCGCAGGCCAAAGCGGAGGTGGACGCCGGGGCTGTGGGCGAGCCGGCCGTCATCCGCCTGACGCGCGGTTCGTCGCGCCCCGGTTGGGCGACCGATAACTGGCTGCTCGACCTGGAAAAGTCGGGCGGGATGATGCTCGACCTGATGATCCATGATTTTGATTATGCCCGTTGGGTGGCCGGCGATGTGACGCGCGTCTTCGCCAAAAAGGTCAGCAGCAGCGGCGTCTCCGCGCTGGCCGTTGATCATGGGCTGGCCATCCTCACCCATCGCCGCGGGGCGATCACGCACGTTGAGGGGTCGTGGGCCTACCCGGCGCCGATGTTCCGCACGCGCCTGGAGATCGCCGGGTCGAATGGGCTGCTGCAATTTGATTCGGAGCAAATGACGGCCATCCGCGCCCATTTGCGTGACGCCGCCGCCGTGTCTGGCTCGCTGCCGCGCAGCCCCTTGCTAGAGGACCCGTTCACCAGGGAGATCAAAGCGTTTTATGCCCATCTGACGGAGAATGCGCCGCTGGCGGTGACGGCCGTTGACGGCTACAAGGCGCTGCAAATTGCGTTGGCGGCTATTGAGTCGGCGCAGACGGGGCAGCCGGTGCTGCTTGAGGAAGGTGCATGATGAAAATTGGAATCATGAGTTTTGCCCACTTGCACGCCGAGGCATATATACGCAACCTGCGCCAGCTTCCCGGCGTGGAGATGATCGGGTTGGCGGATGATGACGCGGCGCGCGGCCGTCATTTTGCCGCTGAGTTTGCCGCGCCCCTCTTCCCCAGCTACGAAGCCTTGCTCGACGCCAAACCGGATGGGGTCATCGTTTGCTCGGAAAACGCGAACCATCTGCCCCTGGTGCAGCTGGCGGCGGCGGCCGGGGTTCATGTGCTCAGCGAAAAACCATTGGCGACCAATCTGGCCGACGGCCGTGCGCTGGTGGACGCCTGCCATGACGCCGGAGTCATCTTAATGACCGCCTTCCCCATGCGCTTCAGCGCGACGCTGCGGCAGGTGAAGGCGCGCCTGGATGCGGGGGATTTGGGGCAGATTTACTGCTGCAATACCACGAACCAGGGGCGCATGCCGATTAATGAGCGCGCCTGGTTTGTGGACAAAAAGCTGGCGGGCGGCGGCGCGGTGATGGACCATACGGTGCATCTGGCGGACGCGCTGCGCTGGTGCTTACGCAGCGAAGTGGTGGAGGTGTACGCGCAAATCAACCACATCTTGCACGCGGAGCGGGTAGAGGTGGAGACGGGCGGCCTGATCATGCTCACCTTTGCCAATGGCGTCTTTGCTTCGATTGATTGCAGTTGGAGCAAGCCGCTGAATTACCCCACCTGGGGCGGCCTGACGATGGAGCTGATCAGCGACCGCGGCCTGACGGTGATTGACGCCTTTAGTCAAAACTTGACCCTGTTCCAGCAGCAGCCCCCGGTCAACCGCTGGCTGCCCTGGGGGTCGGATGCCAACAGGGCGATGGTGGCGGAGTTTGTGGCAGCGATACGGGAACAGCGGGAAACGGCCGTTACCGGCGAAGATGGCTACCGCGCGCTGCAAATTACGCTGGCGGCGTATGAATCGGCGGCGTTGGGGCAGCCGGTGAGATTGTCGGTAAACGGTGGTCGGTAATCGGTGAACGGTGGGTGAGGTCGGCGATGTGGATTGTGCGGGCGACGGTGGTGACGCCGGCGGGAATGCTGGCAGATGGGGCGGTGGAGATCGGGTATGATGCGCGGGGATGGGGCCGGATCACGGCCGTTGCCCCCACGCCGGCCACGTTGCCCCCCGACGCGCCGGTCATAGATGCCGCTGGGCTGATCCTGGCGCCGGGCTTCATAGATTTGCAACTGAACGGCGCGTTTGGGCATGATTTCACGCAGCGGCCGGAGATGATCTGGTCGGTGGCGGCGCAATTGCCGCGCTATGGCGTGACCAGTTTCTTGCCGACCATCATTACGTCGCCGGCGGTGACGGCGCGGCAGGCGCAGCAGGTGTTGTTGGCCGGGCCGCCGCCTGGTTTTACCGGCGCGCAGCCGTTGGGTTTGCACATCGAAGGGCCGTTTTTGAATCGGGGCAAGAAGGGGGCGCACAACCCCGCCCATTTGCGCGCCCCGGATTTGGCATACGTGCGTGATTGGTCGCCGCAGACGGCCGTTGCCCTCGTCACCCTCGCCCCAGAACTGCCCGGCGCGACGGCCGTGATCCATCATCTGGCGCAGCAAGGGGTCGTCGTCAGCGCCGGGCATTCGCTGGCGACGTATGCGCAGGCGGTGCATGGCTTCAACGCCGGTATTCGTTATGGCACGCACCTGTTTAATGCCATGCTGTCCCTACATCATCGTGAGCCGGGGTTGGCGGGGGCGCTGTTGGGTGACGGCCGTGCGACCATTGGCCTGATCCCCGACGGCCTGCACGTCCATCCCGCATTGGTCAAACTGGTCTGGCAAACGGCCGGGGCGCGCCTCAACCTGGTCACCGACGCCATGGCCGCGTTGGGCGCGGCTCCTGGCGCATACCAATTGGGCGATTTCACAGTAACGGTTGATGAGACCTCGGCGCGGCTGGCCGATGGAACCCTGGCGGGCAGCATTTTGTCGTTGGACGCTGCCCTGCGCAACTTTATCCAATTCACCGGCTGCACCCTGGCGGAGGCGTTGGCGACCATCACCACCACTCCGGCGCAGCTCCTCGGCCTGGCGGGGCGCAAAGGCCACATCGCCCCCGGCTGCGACGCCGACCTCGTCCTGCTCACCCCCGATTTGCAAGTGGTCAAGACCTTCGTCAATGGGCGGAGTGCGGAGTGTGGAGCGCGGAATGAAGAGTATCACACCAACAAACTAACAAACTAAAAAACTATGCTAACAAACACCCATCTCTACCAAGAAATTCATGAGCAGCCGGCCGTGTTGCGCCGGTTTTTGACGGAAGAGCGGGCGACGGTGGCGGCGCTGGCGACGGCCGTGCGCGCGCGCGCTGTGAGCCACGTGGTCCTGGCGGCGCGCGGGACCAGCGATAATGCCGGGCGGTACGCGCAGTACGTGTTGGGGGCGTTCAACGGCCTGACGGTGGCGTTGGCGACGCCCAGCCTCTACTCCATTTACCAACGGCCGCCCCGTTTTGGCAATGCGCTGGTGTTGGGCATCAGCCAGAGCGGCCAAAGCCCGGACATCGTCGCCGTGCTGGCGGAGGCGCGAAAACAGGGGGCGTTAACGGCCGTGCTCACCAACACACCGGACTCGCCATTAGGGCAGCAAGGGGATTTCGTCATCAACTTGCACGCCGGCGCGGAGAAGGCCGTCGCCGCCACCAAGACGTACACGAGTTCGCTGGCGGCCATTGCCCTGTTGTCGGCGCTGCTGGCCGAGGATGCGGAGATGGAGACGGCCTTGCAGCAGCTTCCGGCCGCGTTGGACCTGACGTTGACGATGAGCGCGCCGCTGGCGACGGCCGTGTCGCGTTACCGGTACATGCAGCGTTCCGTCATCATCGGGCGCGGCTACAACTACGCCACCGCCTTTGAGATGGCGCTGAAGATGAAAGAGCTGACCTACACCATTGTTGAGCCATACAGCAGCGCCGACTTTCTGCACGGGCCGCTGGCGCTGATCGAACCAGGCTTCCCGGTGATTGTGATTGCGCCAACGGGGTTGATGCTGCCAGAAATGCAAGGATTCATGCGCACCTTACGCGCGCGCGAGGCGGAGATCATCGGCATTAGCGACGATATGGCGACGCTGGAACTGGCGCGGATCCCATTGGCGTTGCCCCAGGCCGTACCGGAATGGCTCTCCCCGCTGACGGCGATTGTGCCGGGGCAGCTTTTCGCCATGCACCTGGCTTATACCCGCGACTTTGACGTGGACGCGCCGCGCGCCATCCGCAAGGTGACGGAGACGCGGTAGAGTGGTTCACCATCCCAGATTGAACCACTCTTCGTTAATTCACGGGGTCAGGCGGCGTCTGTTGGGCCAAGACTTTGGCAAACAAGGGTAAAGATTCCAGGATCATAGCCTGGCGCTGCAACTCGCGTAAGATTTTCAAATCTTCTATTTGTTCCAGGCCATCTATGATGTTCGTTGGGATCACGCCAAAGCGGATTTGCAAAGCCATGGCAATGCTTTCCCGTAGCCCTTGTTGGCGTCCTTGCTGCAGCCCTTGCTGCAGCCCTTGCTGTAGTCCTTGTTGTAGTCCTTGTTGCAACCCCTTTTCGGTCGCCAATCGTTCAAAACTGGTAACGTATTGCATATGCGCCTCCGCTTCAAACTGCGCCACATTTACCCACAGTTGTGTTTCCAACGTGGCAGGTAATGTCATGATCCAATCTATAAATCGCAAGAGTTCGGCAATGTTTTGCCGTTGGTACCCGCGTTGGTATAAAAGTTTGATCAGGGTCAATTTTGCTTCGTACCGCTGCGCCGGGTGGCGATGGGTGGCCTGGGTTTGCAAATGGGCCATGACCACGACGGCGAATGGGTTGTCGCTTGCGGCCAATTCGTCAAACTTCTGCTGATAGTCTAGCAGTTTCACCGTAGGAAAGTCTAGTGACAGACGGCAGCCAAATAGATCGTAACCAAAATGGTGCGGTCGCCAATTGGCCTGGTTGTCGGTGAGAACGGCTAAACTAACGACCTGTCGCCGGTACTGGTCGTAGATGCGATAATGGTAGATGAACATACGCTCGGCAAAGGACTCTTCTGGCGCGCCTTGCACTTCCAGGTGAATCAATATCCAGGTTTCCTGGCCGTTTAGCAGATATACCTGTACCAATTTGTCCACGTACCGCTTGCCGGTTTGCGC
>JACSRF010000194.1 GCA_014879875.1 Anaerolinea sp. | reverse complement strand
CAATCGTCAATCCTTCGACAAGCTCAGGACGGGTTCGTCAATCGTCAATCGTCAATTACTCATTACTCTAGCCTGGGCGCTGCCCTTTTTCCTGACAACCGGGGGGTTTTATGTCAAATTTATGCGCTATTTACAGCCATTGACGCCATTTTTGTTGCTATATGGCGCGGCGCTGCTGCTGAGTTGGCAATGGGTGTGGCTGCGGCGCGTGGCGGTCGCTGTTGTGTTGGTTGGAACGGGATTGTATGCACTCAGTTTTGTCAGCCTGTATGGACGGCCGCATCCGTGGGTGCAGGCGTCGCACTGGATTTATGCGCACGTGGAACCCGGTGCGTTGATTTTAAGCGAACAATGGGATGATCCCCTCCCGACGACGATGCTCATTAACGGTGATCTGCGCCGCGCCGGCGAGTATAAGAATGCGGAATTGACATGGCTGGCGCGGGCCGGAGAGGGGGATGACGCGGTCAAACTGCAAGCGAATCTGGCTTTGTTGGCGGAGGCGGATTATCTGGTATTGACCTCGAATCGGGTGTATGGGGTGACGCCCCGTTTACCGGAGATGTTTCCGTTGTCGCATCAGTACCATCAGTTGTTGTTTGCCGGGAAGTTGGGGTATGAGGTGGTGGGGGTATACGGCCGTTTTCCCCACATCGGCTCCCTTTACCTGAAGCCAGACACATTTGGCTGGCCGGGGTTGACGCCGCCGCCAGCGGTTACGGACTATCTGGCGCGTTTGCCAGGGGTTACGTTGGGGCGGGCGGATGAGAGCTTCCTGGTGTATGACCAACCGCTGACGCTGGTGTGGCGCAATGTGGGCGGGCTGACAGTGGCAGAGTTAGCGGCGCAGTTTGTGGTTGGTGAATAATTTCAACGATACTGATCGCCGATTATCGGTCGCCGCTCACCCGCCCTTCCGGCGCCAGGATACGGCCGTCGGCCACCAACGTCGCCTGCGGCACGGCAAAATCCACGTTCAAGGATGATTCATTTTGACCGCCCATATAACGGTTTTCGCCCAGCGCCAGGAACAAGTAGCCATCTACGTGCTCATCCACCAGCGTCCAGCCGATGGGCTGCGCCAGGTGTGGGTTGAGGCCAATGCCGATGTGGCTGACGCGACGCGGCTCGCCGCTGTGGCGGTCAAATAGGGCGGTCAGGCTGTCTGCGCCGTTGGCGGCGTGGATGTGGGTGATACGGCCGTTCCTAAATTCCAGCACGACATCCTCCGCCTGCCCGGCGCGTGGCAGCCAGATGGACCCCTCGGTCTGTGTTTCCAGCACCGTCGTATAGATGGAACCGGCCGGTAAGTTGGAGACAATGGCCCCACGCGCGCGATCGGCGGCGTCAATACGGCCGTCATCGCTCAGCCAGGAACGGTCGCCATGCTGCATGTGTAACTCATGCCCCGCGCCCGTGCGCATCACTAAATGCTGCGCCCCCTCGGCGGCTTGCAAAACGCGGTCTATTCGCGCTTGCAGGTCGGCGGCGGGAACCAGCAGCGCAGGCAGCAGCAGCGCCTCCAGTTCCGCCAACGTGACGCCCATTTGCTGTGCCCGCCTCTCTGTGGGCACGCCCACCACCAGGAATGGCAGCCGCCGCGCTTCTTCGATGTCGGTGAGGCGCTGTACGGCCGTTTCCCAGGCGTGGAATGCCTCCTGCGGCGCAGCGTGGATGTCTGGATGCGCCCCGCCCAACACAACCACACGATCAATTTGCTGTAACCATGCCTGCCGGTGGCGGTCCCACTGTGTCAGATAGTCGAGGGGAGCCGCGCGCCACAGCCGCTCCAGATAATCGGGCGACGCCAATTCTGGCAGCGGCGTCGCCCCGGCCAGTTCAATGGCTAACAGCAGTTCCAGCAGCAGGTCTGGTCGGGCGGTATCATCACGCACCTGAATCAATTCACCCGGCTGCACGTCCAGCCCCTGCACAATTCGCTGCGCCAAAACAGTCCATTCTTCGTTCATTACACCTCCAGGTAATTGGGGAGATTGGTTCAATCTCCCCAATTAAACCAATCTTAATCAATCTGCTGCCGCAGCACGCCGGCCACGTCGGGCGGCTGCCAGTCTGGCGGTTTCAGCACTTTGCCATCGGCGCGGCGCGGCCCGTTCGCCTTTTGCATATTGGCGCGGTGAATTTCGGCGAAGATGGGGTCGGGGTCTACACCGCACGCCAAAATCGCGCCATAAGTGACGTAGAGCAGGTCGGTGAGTTCGTGGATGAGGGGAGTGATGTCTACGTCTTCGCCCCGTTGGCGGGCGGCGAAAATGTGGTTGAATACGGCCGAGACTTCCGCATACTCCTCGTCAATTAATGTGCGCCGCACAAGCAGCGTGCCCATCTCCGGCAGTGTGGGCGCAGCGGGCAACGCGCCACCCATCGCCAGGTGGAATTCGCGGATCCGTTCGCCGTTTGTCTGTGGTTTCTCCAGCATTCCATAACTCCTCGTATAAAGCTGCCAGATTTTCCCAAATCTGGCAGCGGTTTTCATCCATCGTGGTGCGCCCCGCTAATGGGCATTGACGCGCAATGGCTCGATTTTGTAGATGACGCGCTGTTCATTGGGGGAGGAGTAGGGATACGGCCGTCCAAAATACGCCTGGGACAACTGCTCAATGTGGTTGTGGGCGGCCGTCCCTTCCACCACCTCGACCACCTTGCCGCGCACTTCCAGCCAGCGGTATGGGTCTTGCGGGTCGGTGACGGCGATGGTGGCTAACGGCCGTTCGCGCAAATTGCGATCCTTTTGCCGTCCCTTTGCCGAGTTCACCCATATCTGGTTCCCTTCGCGGCTGCACCAGACCGGCGTCACCTGCGGGCCGCCATCCGGCATTACCGTCGCCAACATCACGACCACAGGGTTGTCTAATAAATCGAGGTGCGTTTCTGGTAATTTCATGCTCAAGCTAACCTCCTACAAATAACGTACAAAGCGGTTTTCCTTGTCCACCAAAATGGCCTGTGGGTTGTCCAGAGGGCGGTCGCGCAGTTCGTAGCCCATGATGATGATTTCATCCCCGGTGTGGATGAGATGTGCGGCCGCGCCGTTCATGCAGATGACGCCGGAGCCGCGTTCCCCTTTGATGATGTAGGTTTCCAGGCGCGCGCCATTGGTGTTATCCACCACCTGCACCTTCTCGCCCGGCCACAAACCGGTCAATTCCAGCAATGCTTCGTCAATGGTAATGCTGCCCACGTAATCGAGGTTGGCTTCGGTGACGGTGGCTTTATGAATTTTGGCGTGCATGACCCAACGCATTTATTGTCCTCCAGTAACGGCCGTTAACGACGGCCAGGGCATATTATCAATGAGGCGCGTTTTACCAACGAAAACGGCCGTGCTCAACAGCGCCATTTCCCCCACCTGCGCCAACTCGGCCAGCGTCAACGGGTCGGCCGCGCTCAGGTAATCGAGCCGCGCCAGCGGTTCGGCAGCGATGACGGCCGTCATCGCCTGGCGCAGCGCGTCGCCATCCCGTTCGCCAGCGTTGAGCAGGACGATACCCTGCGCCAGCGCCCGCGACAACACCGTCGCTGCTGCCCGCTGCGGCGGCGTCAGGTAAGTGTTGCGCGAACTGAGCGCCAGCCCATCTGCCTCGCGCACGGTGGGGCAAACGATGAATTCCAGGTTGAAATTGAGGTCGGCGATCATGCGCCGCGTCACCACCGTTTGCTGAAAATCTTTTTGCCCAAAGTATGCCCGCGTCGGCTGCACAATGTTGAACAATTTGGCGACAATGGTCGTCACGCCGCGAAAATGGGTGGGGCGCGCTGCTCCTTCGAGCACGGCCGTTACCCCTTCCACCGTCACGAAGGTCTGAAAGCCGGCCGGATACATCAGCGCGTTGTCAGGCGTGAAAACCAGGTCGGCGCCGGCGTCTTGCAGCAGCGCCAGGTCACGCGCCAGGTCGCGCGGGTAACTGCTCAAATCTTCCGTTGGCGCAAACTGCGCCGGGTTGACGTAAATGGTGGCGGCGACAAAGTCATTTTCGGCGCGCGCCCGCCGCACCAGCGAGATGTGCCCCTCGTGCAGGTAGCCCATTGTGGGCACGAGGCCCCACGTAGCCGTTGGGTTTTGCCAGCGCATGGCGCGTACAGCTTCAATTGTGTTCGTAACGTTCATGGTTTTTCCTCAGTATTTGTTCAGTTACACAGAGTTTCACAGAGGAAACACAGAGGTTCACGGAGAGAAGAAAGAGAAAAAGCAGGCTTTATCCACCATTCCCTCTTCTTCCTCTCTGTGTATCTCTGTGTCTTCTCCGTGTATCTCCGTGTTCCAAAGCAACACCTGCCCCCTTCCTCAAATATATTGGATGGTAGGTTGCCAGGATTTATCATTTGCCTCCAGGCGGCGCACCCAGGCCCATAGCTGTTGGTTGACCGGCGTGGGCACGCCGCACTGTTGCCCATGCCGTGTGACTGCGCCGCAAATGGCGTCAATTTCAGTGGCACGGCCGTTCGCTACATCTTGCAGCATAGACGAGCGGTTGTGAAAGGTGTCGCTGGCGACGCGGTACGCCTGCGCGGCGGCGTCGGGGAACGGTAACGTAATCCCCTGCGCGGCGGCGACGGCCTCCACTTCACGGGCGGCCGTTGCCATCACCCGACGCAAAAAGGGGCGCTGCGTCAGTTGCCCATTGGGCAGATCATGAACGGCCGTTAACGGATTAATCGCCGCATTCACCGCCAGCTTGCCCCACACCAACCCACGTGCGTCGGCCATCACCTGCACGGTCAACCCGGCCGCTTGTAAAACAGCGACCAACGGCGCAAAGGCCGCGTGTTCTGGCGTTGGCGGCGACAGATAAACGACGCCCGCGCCGGCGTGGCGCACCACGCCCGGCTGCAGCAGCGTCGCGCCCATTGTTACCACGCCCAACGTGGCCTGCTCTGGCCCAACGGCCGTTGCCAGTAATTCCAGGTTGCCCAGCCCATTTTGCAGCGTCACCGCCAGGCCATTTGCCGTCAGCAGGGTTTGCGCGCGGGCAGCGGCCGTTTTTGTCTGGTAACTCTTCACCAGCAGCAGCGCCACGTCCACCGGCGGTACGGCCGCGGCGTCATCTGTAGCCGTGATGGCGCAGCGCCGCTCCTGCCCTGCCAGGTCAATCAGCGTCAGCCCATCCGTTGCCAGCGCGCGCAGTTGTTCCGCCCAGGAGCCAACCATCACCACGTCGGCCACCTCATGCAGATAAGTGGCAAACAAGGAAGCCAACGCGCCCGTGCCAATGATACCGATGCGCATAGCCGTTAAGTGCATGTCCCCACTTTATACCGACCTCGGTTATTACGCCAGTCAATCATCCAGACTCCTACCTACAACCGCTAACCAGGAGCAAATCATGAAATATTGGCTGTTGTTGTTTTTACTCGCCTGGCAAATGGGCTGCGTGATGGTTGTTTGCGAATCGCTGCCGTAACGTTGAGCGTTGGGGGGGGCGCTTCACAACCTCTTCACATCATCTCTACATTCCATTCATGCCTGCGCGCCATACTGAGAAGCGGTAATCGGTGAACTGACGCCCGATTCCCGACACTCATTCACTTGGAGCAGGCACATGACTGAAAATAGTTCCTGGACAAAGAAAATTCTCTACACAGATAGGCCGGCCGATGACCGCAGTCGGATGCGGGCGGTGGCGAACAACCTCATTTTGCACTTACACCCGACTAAAGTGCCCGCGCCGGCGCTGCGCTGGTCATACACCTGGGGGCTGGGCGGCCTGTCGGCGATGCTGGCGCTGATCCTCATTGTGACCGGTGTGCTGCTCATGTTCCGCTACGACGCCAGCGTAGACCGCGCTTACACCAGCGTGCAAACCATCGAAACGCAGGTATTGTTTGGCTCTCTCATTCGCGCACTGCACCATTGGTCGGCCAATTTGCTGGTCATCACCACCTTTTTGCACATGCTGCGCGTCTTTTTCACCGGCGGCTTCAAAAAGGGGCGGGCGACCAATTGGACGATTGGCGTCGTGCTGCTGCTGGTGGTGCTGGCGTTCAACTTCACCGGTTACCTGCTGCCCTGGGATCAGCTGGCCTATTGGGCCGTGACTGTTGGAACCAGTTTGCTGAGTTACATCCCGTTGGTGGGGCAGGCGATTGCGGACTTTTTGCTGGCCGGGCCAGAGGTGGGGCAAGGGGCGCTGCGCAATTTTTATGCCATTCATGTGGCCGTGCTGCCGGCCCTGCTGCTTGTGCTGCTGTCGTATCATTTTTGGAAGGTGCGCAAGGATGGCGGCATTTCACAACCAGAGGAAGGGGAGGGGGAAAACGGCCGTTCCCCACGCATTGAACGCCTCACCACCATCCCCCATCTCGTGCAAATCGAACTGGCGGCGGCCACCGTGCTCATTGCCGGGCTGCTGCTCTTCGCCATCTTTGTGCCCGCGCCGCTGGAAGCCCTGGCCGACCCCGTGCATCCGCCCAATCCGGCAAAAGCGGCCTGGTATTTCCTCGGCTTGCAAGAACTGCTGCTGCATATGCACCCCCTGGCGACGATGATTCTGGCCGGGATTGGCCTGGCGGCGATCCTCTTTGTGCCTCGCCTGGACAAAGCGGAAGCAGACATCGGCGTCTATTTTCGCTCCGGTAAAGGCAAATGGGCGGCGGCGCTGGCGGCGCTGCTCAGTGTGGGGCTGGTTCCCCTGCTGGTGGTGGTTGATGAATGGTGGCTGGACTTGACGCAGATGTTCCCCACCTGGCCGACGTTGATCACCAATGGCCTGATCCCGCTGCTGCTGACCCTGCCCGGCTTGTGGCTCATCTATGCGCTGCTGCGTGGCGGCGGCCGTCTGACGCACAGCGAGGCGTTGACCGGCGTCTTCACCTTTGTCTTCGTCAGCTTAATCATCCTGACCATCATCGGCGTCTTTTTCCGGGGCGCCAACATGGCCCTGATCTGGCCGTTTTAAGAACAGTTATGAGGTAAATGATGACAAGAAAACAAACAGATTCGCCGACGGAAGCGTTAACGCGCCGCGACTTTTTGAAATTGGGTTTAGGGACATTGAGCGGTCTGGCGCTGCTGGAAATGGGTGGGGCGAGCCTGCTGTTTATGCAGCCGCGCAGCCTGGAAGGGCAGTTTGGCGGGGCGGTCACGGCCGGCCCCGTAGACAGCTTCCCGGTGGGGTCGGTGACAGAGTTCCCCGACGGCCGTTTCTATCTCATTCGCGCCGATAATGGGGGCTTCCTCGCCGTTTATACCCGCTGCACCCACCTTGGCTGCACCGTGAACTGGCAGCCGGCGCAAAACCAATTTTTTTGCCCTTGCCATGCGTCCAGCTTTGACGCACATGGCGACGTGGAAAACCCACCCGCGCCTCGCGCCCTCGACACCTTCCTCGTCCAAATCCATGACAGTCAAGTGTTCATAGACACCACCCGCATGACCCGCCGCGACCGCTACACCCCTGACCAACTTACCTATGCCTAGCCGACGTCCGACGTCCGACGAGAACACCCATGAACAAGAATACCCTCATCAGTTTGCTCGCTTTACTCACCATTGTCGTCGTTTTGCCCATCTATACCTGGCAGGAACCGCTGCGCATGGAGCAGGCGCAGATAAACTTGCGGCAGACGTTTGTCAACGATGCGGCCGTGATGTACGTCGAAAATTGCGCCGTCTGCCATGGCGCGGCCGGGGAAGGGCTTGGGGCCATGCCCCCACTCGACAACCCTGGCTTGCGCGAAGCGGCGTATGACGTGCTTTACAAGACGATTGCGCGCGGCCGTTACGATACGGCCATGACTGGCTGGCACAGCGACGAAGGCGGCATTTACAACGATTACCAGATTGATGAACTGATCGCCCTCATTCGCTACGCCGACTGGTCACAGGTGGGCGAATTGGCGGCGGTGCAAGGACTCATCCCGCCAACGCTGCCCGTGCCCCAGATAGATGAAGCATTTCTGGCCGAGGTAGCCGCGCTCGGCGACGCTGGCAGCGAATGGGCGGCCGGAATGCAGCTTTTTGCCAACAACTGCACCATTTGCCATGGCATCAATGGCGAAGGGTCTGACCTGGGCGTGCCGCTGCACACGGCCGACGTGCAGGCCACCGACGCCGCTACTCTGGCGCGGATCATCAGTGAAGGCGTGCCCGGCACAATGATGGTTGGTTGGGACAAAAGCCTGACGCCAGACGAGATCGCCAGTCTGGCCTCTTTCTTGCAAAACTGGGATGCGATCACGGCCGCCGGCCTGCAATTGACGCCGCCAGAACCCATCCGTATTGACCTGAACAACCCGGAAGAGGTGCTGGCGCTAGGCCAACGCATCTTTGATACCACCTGCGCCGCCTGTCATGGTGAAGATGGCAGCGGCGGTATTGGCCCGGTGCTGAACAGCCAGCAAATCCTGACGCGCAACAGCGATGAACAGCTTCTCAACGTCATCATCAACGGCGGCCATCGCCCCAATTCGACGATGCCTGCTTTTGGCGACCGTCTGACGCTGGTTGAAATGGAAGCGGTTGTGGCTTACTTGCGCGCGTGGGAACCGACCGCGCCCCAGGTGCAAAATCCGCGCGGCACGGCGCAGGGCGGCGGCCCACCCTGGCTGCAAGCGACGCCCGACGCGGCCAACCCCATTGCGCCCGGCGGCGGGCAAGGTCAGGGACAAGGCGGACAAGGTGGCCAAGGTGGCGGCCCACCCTGGCGCGATACAGGCGCGCCCTCCAGCCAAAGCAGCGGCGCAGGGCAAGGGCAGTCCACAACGCCGTTGTCAGGCGCAGGAGAGACGTTGGCTTACAACGGCGTCGTCACCCTGGTGGAGGGCAATATGCTCACGTTCCGCACCGACGCGGGCGAGGATGTGACCGTCATGTTGGGGCCGCCCTGGTTCTGGGAAGCGAATGGCATTGCCTTAACGCCGGGAGATCAGGTTTCATTGGAAGGGTTTGCCGCGGCGGATCACGTGGAGGTGAACTGGCTGACAAACCTGACGACCGACGCGCACATCAATTTGCGCACGCCGACGGGGCAGCCGGTGTGGGGCAGCCAGTAGTTGGGGATTGGACAAGGGCCTGGTAACTCTTCACCAGCGCGCCCGTGCCAATGATACCGATGCGCATAGGTGAGCGTGGGGAGTCGTGAGTCCGACAATCCGACTCACGACTCCCCCATCATCTTCACAAACTGTTCCCACTCCCCCTCCGGCAGGTCGTAGCTGTGGGCGGCGGTGGGGAATGCGCCCTGCTGCACATCGTCACGGTACTGCTGCAAGGCAGTCAGGATTTGCTGCCCGATGTTGGCGTACTGCTGCACGAATTTGGGCTGGAATTTGTCGAACAGCCCAAGTAAGTCGTGGTAGACCAACACCTGCCCATCGCAGCCCGCGCCCGCGCCAATGCCCAGCGTGGGAATGGCGAGCCGGTCGCTGATGGCGGCGGCAATGGGCGCGGGCACAGCTTCGAGGACGATGCTGAAGCAGCCTGCGTTTTGCAAGGCGAGGGCGTCTAACAAGAGGTCGTGGGCGGCGACGGCCGTTTTCCCCTGCACTTTATACCCGCTCAACGCCGTGACGCTTTGCGGCGTCAGGCCAATGTGCCCCATCACGGGGATGCCAACGCGGGTGAGCGCCTCGATGGTGGCGGCCATGGGGCGACCCCCTTCTAGTTTGACCGCTTCCATGTTTCCTTCTTTCAGAAAACGGCCGGCGTTATGCATAGCCTCGCCGACGCTGGCCTGATACGACATAAACGGCATATCGCCCACCAGGAAAGCATGGTTCGCCCCACGTGCGACGGCGCGGCAGTGGTGCAGCATCTCCTCCATCGTGATGGGCACGGTGCTGTCCATGCCCAACATAACCATCGCCAGCGAATCACCCACCAGGATGATGTCCATGTCTGCCTGGTCTACCAGCAGCGCGGAGCTGTAATCATAGGCCGTCAGCATGGTGATGGGCATGTGCTGCTGCTTTTTTGCCTGCAACTGCTGTAACGTCATCTTTTTGCGCACCGAGTTTGTTTGTGTGCTCATCGTTTCCCTCTATCTCAAGCCAGTTTTTAAGAACCAAATTGTGAACCTGTTTCCGCTTTGGGTCAAATCCATCTGCGGGCGGATGTCGGTTGGGTCTGGAGACTGATTTGGCGGAGAGTGTTTTCCACTACACTAACAGCAGATTCACAATATTAGCCAGGCAATCGTCGGCAATTACCATAGCGGTTTGGGTTCGTAGATGATTGCTAAGGAATGGCACTTCAATAAGTTGGTCAAGATTGGTTCAATCTTCGGAGATTGAACCAATCTAAAT
>JACSRF010000005.1 GCA_014879875.1 Anaerolinea sp. | reverse complement strand
CGGGCGCGGGGTGGCGCTGGCTTCGATCAACAGGGGCAGGTGTGTGGTTGGGGTGGCGGCGGCGACGGCCGTCACTGCCCCATCGAAGCCGCCATCAGCCTCGCCCAACAAAATATAAGCGGCAACGCCGGCGACTCCCAGGCAAGCAAAGGCAAAGACGACCAATATCAGGCAGCCAAAGCAGGCGAGGAGAAATTTAGCGTTCTTGTCGTGTGTGGGTTCAGTTTGCGCCATGCCCAATCTCGTAAACGGCCGTCTGCTGCGTAAACGGCGTTATCCCTGATACCACAATAATCGCCTTATTGTACGTCTCGCCCAGGGGAATTGTCCATGCGCCTTGCTGCTGCTCATCCAATTGTAACCGTTCCACCGTTACTGCGTCTGCGCCCAACAGGATAAGCTGTACCAGGAAGCGCTGCGGTAAGGTATCGGTGAGGCGAACAAAGCCGGCCGCTTGCCAACCCTCGCTGCCCATTTCGGCGTCGTGCGCGTAGCCGAGTTCGGGAATGGCGATGTCATCCAGGGCGAAGCCTTGCAGATGCACCGCGCCATCGGTGATATATTGAAAGCGAATGAGCGTTTCTTGCCCGACGTAAGGGGTGAGATCGGCCGTTTGCTGAATCCAGACCGGCGCGTCGCCACCGCCGCTGTTCCCGGTGTAGCCAGGGCCAAGGCTGTTGCCTTCAGGGTTGTCATAGGTGGCAGTGGCCGTCTCCAGCAGCGTCCAGGTGTTTCCGCCATCGGTGGAAATGGCGACGTAGGCGTAATCCCACCCCGCCTCAATCTCATACCACGTCTGGAAAGTCAGCGTCGCCTTGTCCAGACCGCGCAAGTCAAAGCGGCGCGTCAGGTGCATGTCTGACTCGTCGGCGGGGAAGGTGAGCCAGAAATGACGGCCGCTGGCAGCGGCGGTGTTGATGGTGTTCACCTGCTGCGCGCCGGTAAACGTCACCGTGACCGGTGCGCGCCCCGTTAGCTGCCAGTAGTCGGCGCCATATTGGTGAACGGTTGTGGTGGTGGGAGACGGCCGTCCCCAGGATTGCGCATCAAGTCCCGGCAGTTGGACGCTGGCGTAATTGTAGGGGGGCGCATCCCGCCGCGCCCCGTTCAGGTAATTCGCCACCAGCCAATCGGCGAAGAGGTCATCAAAACTGAGGCCCGTCCCCAATTCCTCCAGGATGGCGGCAAACCCGGCGATCCCATTTTCCGGGCGCTGCGCCAGGGCTTGGGTGGCCGCTTCGCCAAAGCGGTCGCGGAAATAAGCGGTGAAAAGGAAGGCGGCGGCGTAATGGGCGGCGACGACGTCGGCGTCCTGGCGCAGCGTCGTTAACTGCACGTCTGTCTGGTTGGCGTAGCTTTTTTCGCGGTTGGTGGGGAAGCCATTGACGTGAACGGCCAGTTCCGATAATCCTTCATTCAGCCAGGCGTCTTCATTCTTGTCAACGTGCCACTGGATCATGTGCTGGAGTTCATGGGCGACGGTGGCAAAATAACGGTCGGAGCCGAGTTTCGCATCCTTGAGGCTGACGTAAATCATCTTGCGTTCGTTGGAGTACGGGTTGATCGCCTGGGGGTATTCATCGGCCGAGGAAAAGTAAGCGATGCCCAGACCGCCCAGCTCTTTCAGGTGCAAAATGTTGATGCGCGGGTCGCCGTGGCAGATCTC
>JACSRF010000352.1 GCA_014879875.1 Anaerolinea sp. | reverse complement strand
GGCGTCACCGGCTTCCCCGCTAACGTCAACCCCCTCACCGGCCTGGTTGTCGCCGACCCCGCGCGGCTGGCGCGACGGCCGTTAGCCATCAAAATCTCCAACTACCCCCCCCTGGTGCGCCCTCAGGCCGGCCTGAGCAATGCCGACCTGGTGTTTGAACATCTGGCGGAGGGTAACGTCACCCGCTTTACGGCCGTCTTCTACAGCCAGGACGCCGACCCCGTTGGCTCTATTCGCAGCGGTCGGCTCATAGACCTGGAAATCCCCCTCATGTACGACGCCGCCTTCGCCTACTCTGGCTCGGCCGGCCCTGTGCGCCTCATGTTCCGCGAGAGCGAATTCTTCAGCCGCATCATCTCGCCCGACTTCGCCCATGGCGGCTTTTACCGCGTCCCTGACCCCGACAAACCGGTCGTCCATACCCTGTTCAGCAGCACCAACACCCTGCGCTTCATTCTCGGCGAACGGGGCGAAGAACGGCCGCCCACTTTCCAAAATTTCATGGCCTTCCGCGACGAACCGTTGACGGTGGGAACACCTGCCACGCAGTTGGAACTGGCTTATGGCGGCGCCTACGTCACCTGGGCGTATAATGCGGGCAACGGCCGTTACGCCCGCTGGACCGATGGCGAACCCCACCGCGACGCCAGCAGTGGGCAGCAGCTCAGTTTCACCAACATCATCGTCCTCGCCGCCCACCACCAGGAAACGGACATTCAGGAAGATGACGCCGACGGCGGACACAACTCCATTCAAATCCAAATTTGGGGCGAAGGGCCGGTCTCTATTTTTCGTGATGGGCAGCGCTTCGACGGCCGTTGGCGGCGCGACGACCCTCACCACATGCTCACCTTCACAGACCTGGATGGCGTTGTCCTGCCCCTCGCCCCCGGAACCAGCTTTTTTCAAATCGTCCCCCTCGGATTCGACAAATTATATGTCAAACCGTAAACCTTCACGTACAATCTACCCTATCAATCCAACATTACACACCAACCACTACACAACTACACGACTACACGACTAAAAGGAGCAGTGCCATGAGTGATCCATTCAAGTTTGAAGTGTGGCCTACCGAGTTCCGCCGTATCACCCAACATTTTGGCGTCAACCCGCAAAACTATGCCCAATTTGGCCTGCCCGGTCACGAAGGCGTAGACATCATGGCCCCCATGAACGCCAAAGTCTTCGCCGTCGCCCCTGGTCGCGTGCGCGCTGTGGAAACAGACCCCAGCAAACACCCCTATGGCATCCACGTGCGCATTGATCACCGAGACGGCTACCAGACCATTTATGCCCACTTTCTGGAAGCGCGCGTGCAGGTTGGGCAGCAAGTCAACGCCGGCGATCTGCTCGGTCTGGCCGATAATACCGGCAACAGTTTTGGCTCACACCTGCACATTTCCCTGAAAAAAGAGGGGGCGCAAGTGGGTAACTGGCCGCCCGGCTTCATTGACCCCACGCCCTTCCTACTCCCACTCATGGGCTGGCAGCGCCCCGCCGGGCCGTATACCGACGGTTGGGCCTACACCGACGCCATCATCATCTCTGGCGACCTGGCGCAGGTCAGCGCCGGTGGTATCAATCTGCGCCGCGATCCCACCGTCAACGGCGCGCTCATTGACCTGGTTCCCGGTGGCACTATTCTCATCGTGACCGGGCCGGCGCGCGGTTTG